>NZ_JBEZJZ010000145.1:0-16501 GCF_040651455.1 Streptomyces sp. NPDC048483 | reverse complement strand
AGCTGTCGATCATCGGTGACCTGTGCTCCGCGGCCCAGGTCCGGCTCTCCGGGACCACCGACGACTCCTTCGCCCGCCGGCTCCAGGCGACCGCCCGCGCAGCCTTCGACCGCCTGTCGCCCGATCTGCGTCGGGAACACGCCCACGAGATGGCGTGCTGCCTCATCGGCCAGGGCGAACTGGCCGAGGCCAACGCCTTCGTGCACCAATGGCTGCACGACGGGGACACGCTGATGTGGTGGCGGTTCGACCTCATGCTCGACTACGGCGAGACGTTCCTGGGGCTCGGCCACCTCGACGCGGCCGCCCAGATCTCCGACCAGGTCAGGGCGGGACTGCGGCGCGTCAGGGAGAGCGGACAGATGGCCGGGGCCGAGATCCATGAACACGGCATGCGGCTTGCGGACTTCGATCTCAAGCTGCTCGGGGCACGGGGCGGGGAGACGGGCACATGACCACGATTCTGCTGCTGATCGTCCTGCCGGTGCTGTTCCTGTCCACCGTGGCCAGCGCGGCGTACTTCCTCGTCGTCCTGCCGAGCCGCTGGCGGCTGCCGTACGAGCAGTCCCTGGCGCTGCTCGACAGTGACGACCGCGACGCGCTGGAGCAGGCCGACCGGCTGCTCGGGCAGGCCGTCAACGCCGGGCCCCGGGGGCGGGCGCTGTCCCGGATCCGCTTCGGGCAGGCCTATGTGCGGGCGATGCTGGGGACCTACGAACCGGCACGGTACGGTGCCGCCGCGACGGTGCTCGACGAACTGGTCGCCGCCGAGGGGCATACGGAGCACACCGCATACCTGGAGCTGTGGGTGCAGGCGCGGCTGGAGAACCACGACCGCGTCACCGACCTGTACGCGGAGCAGCGACCACTGCTGGACGCCCGTCCGCAGAGCCGCCGTATCGCCGCCGCCGCTCACCTCCAACTGGCCGTCGGGCACTGGCGGCGGCGGGAGACCGAGGGGGCACTGCACCACTTCGACCGGGTCCGGGAGCTGGGCGAACTCACCGAGCACATACCGCCCGAGGTGAACGACCTTCAGCTGGTCAAGGGCGTACAGGCGGTGTTCGACGGGCGGACCGACGAGGCCCGGGACGCTTTCGCCGACGCGCGGAAACGGCGTGCCGAGCGGGAACTTCCTACTATTCAGGCCGAGTTGGGACTCCTTGTCTGTGACTGGGCGGACGGCGACCCCGGGCAACTCGGCGAGTGGCTGGGGCGGCTGGCGGAACAGGTCGAGCAGGAAGAGCAGGCGGAGCTGGGGGAGCTGGGGGAGCTGGGGGAGCTGGGGGAGCACAGTCCGCCTGACGAAGGCGGCGCTTCGAAGGAGAGCCGCCACACGGCAGACCTGCTCCGTACCGGCATCGCACTTCTGCGGCTGATCGCGCTCCTGCGGGAGTGGCTGCTCAGGCCCGCCCTGTCCGGGGCGCCGTCGGCGGCCGACTTCGAGGGGCTTCAGCGGCGGGTGGACGCGCTGCGCGAGGCCGACCCCGAGCTCGGCGACTCCGCCCTCGTCGACGGACTGGTCCGCTACTACTTCGCCCTGAACCAGCCCGAGCGCGAACGGGCTCTCGCCGTGCTGGACAGCGGCACCGAACTGGCCAAGGGCATCATGCTGCCCGAGGTGCTGGACCTCATGGAGCGCGAGCGTGCGCTCGGCGGGGAGGGGGACGCCATCTCCCGCTACCTCGCCCTCGTTGCGGAGTTTCTCGACGATCCCGAACGCTCCGAGGAGGACCGGGCCCAGTACCGGCGTCTCAAGGCCAAGTTCACGCGGTTCAAAGACCCGGGCGACCTCGAGGACGGGGCCGTTCCGCACCAGCGGGCCGCGCAGGACGACCACCGGCGCCGTTCAAAGGCGCTCCGCCGGCGGATCGAGCTGATCGTCTACCCGCGGGTACGGGACCTCCCCGACGACGCCCCCGCCAAGCTCGCCCTGCGCGAACTGCTGGCCGAACTCGACCACGCCTCCGGGGTGTACGCCGAGGGCGCCGAGGTCCTGTACGGCGCCGAGCAGAAGCTCATCACCAGCACGGGAGAGATCCTGCTGCCCGAGGAGGACGATGACCAGGATCGTGCCTAGCCGTAAGGCCCGGTCAACACCCGGTCTCCTGGCCGGACTTCTGCCCGGACGGCGCCGTACAGCCGACCACGACGGGCTGCTGGACCGGCTCGCGCCCGTGGAGCACCGGCCCGCGGCGGACGAGGACCAGCTCTTCGAGCAGGCCTCGCTCGCCCGGGTGTTGCTCCTCATGGTGAAGGTCGACCAGGAGGCCGAGTACCTGCTGTGCCGGGAACTGGCCGAGCACGCGCTCGGCACGGTGCCCGAACCGGGTGAGTCACCCGAGTGAGGAGAAGGCGCCCATGAGCGGCACCAGCCGTGACCACACATTCCAGGAGATCCGTCCCGTACAGTCGCTCCAGACCCCTGCCTTCGAGTTCAAGGAGGTCGGGGAACACGGGGATTTCGCCGCACATGACCGGCGGCTGGAGGAGCTGGCCCGTCAGGCCGCCGCCGCGGCGGCGTCGGAGACCGCACTGGTCCTCGCGCCCCCCGTCGCCGCGCTCGCCGAGATGTCGCTGGACCTGGGCAGCGACGACGAGGACCTGCTGGAGGACGCTCGGGCGAACGCCGCCGCCGGCGAGTACGGCCTCGCGCTGGAGCTCCTGGGCGAGTACCTGGAGGCGAACCCTCAGCACCAGGAGGGGCGCTATCTGCGCGCGTACTGCCTGTACCACCTGGACGGACCGGACCAGTTGGAGGCATTGAGGATCCTGCGGCCCCTGCGCGACGAGCAGGTGGCGGACGATCTGCGCGCGCGGATCCGCGACCTCCGCCGTGAACTGCGCCGCCGGCTCACCCCTCTCGAGGTCACCGCGTACACCGAGAAGGTGCGGTCCGACCCCCAGGGCGCGTTGGCCCGCGTGGCGGCGTTCGTGGAGCTGGCCCCGGAGGAGGGCACCCTGTCCTCTCTCCTCGCCCTCGGCCAGGTCCGGGGCGGCAACCTGGAGGAGGCCCTCGGCACCGCCGAGCGGGGCGCCGCGGAGGCGGATGTCGACGGGGAGCAGGTGGCGGCCCTGGCGCGCAGGCTGCGGCTCGCGTTGCTGGCTCCCCATGCCGCACCGGCCGTATCCGCCTACAAGACCGGTGACCTGGAGCGCGCCCGCCGCGAGCTGTCCCGCATGGATCCGCGGTGGCGCAGGAGCGTCGTCCTCGACGACTTCGACGCCTATCTCGCCCTCCTGCTCGACCGGCCGGACCGGCGGACCCCACCACCGCCACCGCGCGTGCCTGCCGACCGCGCCGGCGACCTCTACTCACTGATCGCCGAGGAGGACGGCCGACGTGCCGCCCAACTGATGCAGACGGGCCGCGCCGACCAGGCGGAGCGGCTGCTGGCCCATGTCCTGTCCCTGGTGCCCCGCTTCCCGTGGCTCAACTTCCTCTACGCGGCCTGCCTCTACCGCCTGCACCGCAATCCGGACCGGGCGGCGTCCTGCGCCGAGACCGCCCGTCAGGATCCGACCCTCACCCAGGCCGGTGAACTGCTGGAGGCGATCAGGAGCTGGCAGGAGGCCATGGTCATCAACCCTGCGGTGGACGAGTACCTCGCCGCCATGGAATCCGTCCGAGGCGGCGTGTCCGTCGAGCGGCTGACGGCCCTGCGGCAACGACTGGCCACACTGGAGCGCGGGTTTCCCGCACTGCGCGCGGCAGCCCGGACGGAAACGGGTGCAAAGGTCGTCCGGGAGCTCGGGCAGGCCGTCGCGGAGCGGCTCGCGGAGATCTCCGACGCCATCGTCGTGGGCGGCCTCTACGAGAAGTACGACCGCATCATGTCCACGGTCCAGGGCGGTGTGTCCAGCGCGCCGGAGGCGGACCGGCTCGGCCGTTCGCTGGACGGTCTGGCCACCGAGGTCAAGAACGCGCAGCAGAAGGCGAAGAAGGGCGCGACCGATCAGCTCGCCGAACTGGCGTCGCTGATCCTCACCCGCCGCGCGGAGCTGGAGAAGGTGAAGGTGTCCATCCAGGTCTCCGATCTCGTACGGCGTTTCAACGATCTGGCCGAGCAGGGGCGGTACAGCGGCCCGTACACGGTGCGCTCCCAGCTGGACGGCATCCTCCAGGAGGCGCGACGGCTGCGCCGCGCCAAAGACCTGCTGGATTCCCGCAGCCAGTCGCTGCTCGACCAGCTGATCGGAACGATCTCCAGGACGCTGCGATGACGACGGAGAGAACGACGATGCCGCCCACGGCTGAGCAGTGGGACGTGTTCATCAGCTATGCCCGCGAGGACTACGTCCAGGCCAAGGACCTGCACGACGCGCTCAGCGAATGCGTGACCGCCCGCGGCGCCACGCCGAGGATCTACCTCGACGTGTCCCGCACGAGCGGCACGCCCCTTGGTGCGGACTGGCAGAGCTTCCTCGAGGAGGCTCTTCCCCGCAGCCGCCATGTGGTGGCGCTCTATTCGCAGACGTACTTCGACAAGGACGTCTGTCAGTGGGAGCTGCACGAGGCGTACAGGTTGAACCCGCCGGAAGGCGGACGGCTCGTCCCGCTGCTCATCGACCCCGGGGCCGCCGCGAAGGTTCCCTACATCGTGCACCGGATCAACTGGATCTCGACGGCGCGGCCGCGCTGGATCGACGAGGTGTGCGAGGTCCTGGGGCTGCGCCCGGCCGAGCGGCGCACCACCCTGGGGTTCGACACCTCCGTCGCCGACGCGGTCGCGGGCCACACGCTGCCGTCCGTGATCGTCACCGGCTCGTCACCGGAGAGTGTCCCCCCGTGGCCGGCCGGCGGGACGGTCACCGTCACCACGGATCCCGCCGACGCCGGGCTGACCGGCACCCTCACCGCGCCGGTCGTCCGGAACACGGCCGTCTTCGCCGATCTCGCGTTCCGGGCGGCCACGCCCGAGGTGCGGCTCGTCGCCACCGCCCCCGGCTGCGCACCGGCCGCCACCGCGCCCTTTGAGGTGCGGGCACCCGACGAGCAGCCGTCCTGGGAGCAGGCCGACCGACCCGTTCTTTCCGCGCGCGGGCAGCCGGTGTTCTTCCCCGACGGCCGGGCGCTGGCCGTACTCGACGGACGGACCCTGACCATCCATACGGCAGCGTACGAGGCCGCCGGTATCGCGGAGTTCAGGGAGCGGCCCCGGTTGTGGGCGCGCGGGCAGCGGTGTCTGGCCGTCGCCGACTGGTCGGGGCGGGTGGTCCTGGCGGACCCGGACGGGAGGATCCGGGTCGTGGACCTCCCGGCTCCGCAGGGCGCGCGGTTCAACGTGCCGGGAGCGCTGGCCTTCGGTGCGGACGACGTCCTGTGGGCCGGCACGTGGGCAGGGTCCGTATGGCGCCTGTCCCTGGACGCCGAGGAGCCGGAGCATGTGCTCGACCACCGTGCCGGTGTCCAGGTGCTGGCGGACGGCGACGAGGGGCTGCTGGTGGGCGGGCTCGACGGCGGCCTCACCGTCTACACGGGCGACCGGGCCGCCGCGCAGCACGTTCTGGAACCGCTGCTGCTCGCCATGGCGCGGGTGCGGGACTTCGCTCTGGTGGTCGGTGAGCAGCGGATTCACCGGCTGGACCTGACCGGCGGACGGCTCCTTCAGGTCACCCAGCCCGTCGGGGCGGTCACCGGGACACTGCCGGGCGGCGGGCTGACCGCGATCGTCGACGCCGAGGGCCAAGGGGTCTGTTTCGACGCCGAGTTGGCCGTGCGCACCGGCTTCCGCACCGTGCCGGGCGCTCGGCCGGTGGCCTCCGGACTGGGCGGGCGGCTGCTGGTCCTGGAGTGCCCCGACGGCTCCCACACGCTGGTGCGCGACGGCCGCACCACCTATGTCTCGAGGCACCCGATGACCGTCTCCGCCGACGGGCACCGGGCGGCGGTGTCGGACGGGGAGCGGCTGCTGATCCTGCCGCCCGCGGAACTCGGCGGCGGGACGACGCCGGACACCGGCGCGGGCCCCGGGGAAGGCGAGCAGACATGACATCCCGCAAGGGGCTGGAGAACCGGCCCGATGTGCTGTGGCGCAGGGTCGGGCAGTTGTGGTCGGACCTCGAACAGGGACTGCCGCTCACCCAGGGGCAGTTGGATGCGGTGGTCGAGGCCTGTTTCAGGATCGGCGTGCATCCCGGAAGCGACCCGGCGACCGCGCTGCGCTTCCTGGTGCGGGCCCACCGCCTCGACAGCGCCAACCCCAAACATCCGTACCACGTCGGACTGCTCTACCTGCGCCACGGCCGATCGGAGGCGGCCGCTCGCTGGCTGACGGCCGCTGCCGCCCTGTCGCCCACCCACCACCGGATCTGGGCCCATCTGAGCCTCGCGCACCGACAGCTCGACGAGGACCGGTCGGGCACCCGGACGGGCTCCGGGGAGCATGGCGCCCGCGCGGAGGCGATAGCCGGCACGATCCGCGAGGGCCGCGACGACTTCGTTGCGGAGACCGCGGAGGCCACGGAGACCGCGGAGGCCACGGAGACCGCGGTGCCCACGCTGCCGCTGCTGCGGCCGGGGGAGTGCCGCTGGTCGGGAATCCACGACATGGAGGTCGACAACCGGCTGCGCGACAGATCCATCGAGCGGACCAGGGACGAACTCGCCGGGAAATTGGAGAGCATCGCCGAGTTGGCGGGCCGCCGCCGCGGCGGGACGGCCGCGTTCACCATCCTCGCCGTGCAGTGGATGGTGTACGGCTATCCGACCGCGACAGTAAAGCGGCTGGCGAAGAGCCTTCCGCCGGACGACGGACCGGCGATCCGCCTGCTCCACCAGGTGTGCGACCTCTTCGAGACCGACCGCGCCGAACTCCCGGAAAAGCTCGCGGCCTGTCTGGCCGACGGCTCCCTGCCCGACGTGCTCACCGCGCTGATCCACC
This sequence comes from Streptomyces sp. NPDC048483, assembly GCF_040651455.1. Classification (NCBI taxonomy): domain Bacteria; kingdom Bacillati; phylum Actinomycetota; class Actinomycetes; order Kitasatosporales; family Streptomycetaceae; genus Streptomyces; species Streptomyces sp. NPDC048483. The sequence goes on along the minus strand of NZ_JBEZJZ010000145.1, from coordinate 9,617 downwards.
GACAGCGGCTCTTGTGGCGCCCGCTCCGCTTCCCGGACCTGGGTGCCCACGCGGCGGCCAGGGAGTTCACCGACGGGGACCCCAAGCGGTACGTGACATCCCTGCGGTCGGCGGAGGAGGAGCTCGGCGCGGGCCCGCCGGAGCCGATGGCGGACGTTCCACGGCCGTTCGAATCCGCCGAGGCGGAGGCGACGATGCCCGATGAGCGGCTGGCGGAGTGCGAGGAAGCGGCTGCTCTGCTGAAGGGCCTGATCAAGGACGCGAAGACACAGGCCCAGGCTCTGGCCAAGGGAAAGGTGGCAACCGCGGCCGACTTCGGCCGGGTCTCGGGGGACAGGGAGATCCTGGCGGGGGTGACGGACCGTCTGGAGAGCTTCCGGCTGGCCTGGCTGAACGCCCTGGAACAGTTCACGAGCACCGATCCGGCCGGCCTGGTCATGGCGTTCGAGGACTTCCAGACACGAGTGGAGGCGTGCAGGGCGCAGCTCCAGGAGACCCCGAGAAGCCTGCGGAACCCCCTGAAGAAGGCCGATGCCAAACTGACGTCGAAACAGGAGGAGTTCGGGCGGACTCCGCCCGTGCCCTCCGAACGGGCGCTGGCCCTGGGGGAGCGGGTGTCCGTCCTGGAGGAGCAGCAGCCGTCGGCAGCCCCGGCCGACCAGGCCCCCGCTCCTGAGCCCCCACCGCCCGCTCCGGCCGGTCCGCCCGCCCAGGCCGGTCCGCCCGCCCAGGCCGGTCCGCGCGAGCGTGTCACCCATGCCCTCGATGCCGCCGAGCGCCGTCTTGACGCCAACTTCGCCGAGGCCTGGCGGACGCTGGACGCCTATCCGGCCGGGCTGAGGCACCGGGACGCGGTCACCCTGCTGCGCTCCTATGTCGGCGGGCACCAGGCGGAATCCGATCTGCGGCTGAGGCGGACGACGGCCGCCCGGCGGCGCTGGAACGCCATGCTCACCGACGACCTCCTGCACCCCGCCGTGCTGCGCAACCTCGCGGTGGCGCACACCTCTTCGGGTGACCTGGGCCCGGCCGCGCAGGCGTGGCGCCGCTATCTCGAAGCGCTGTATCAGCGGGACCTGCTCCACGGGGACATCCGCCGCGGTGCCGCCGAACGCGCCGAGGTGCACCGTGTGCTGGCCGGGTCCTTCGGTACGGCCCCGCTCTGCGCGCGTTCGACGCCCGACAGCGAACTGGACGGGGACCTTCGGCAGGTGCTGCCCGTCCTGGCCAGCAGGGGCAAGGTCGGCGTCGCCCTCACCCACCTCCGGCTGGAGGAGCTCAACCACACCCTCTGCCACCGCGGGCCGACCCTGCTGCTCGGCGTCGGTCGCTCGGTAGGGGAGACGGAGCTGGCCGCCGCCCGGGACCGTCGTACGGCCGCCGTCGAAACGGCCGCACAGGCACTCCCGCCCAGGGTGCGGGGCCCGTTCGAGAAGCTGTGCCGCCGGTTGGTCGACGAGGCGTACCGCGAGGCCTCGGAGACGAACGGGCGTACGCGCAGGCCGGGTGACGAGGCCGAGGAGCAGGCGCACCTGGAGTGGGTGCGCGGGCGGATCCTGTGGAAGCTGCGGATCTCGAAGGCCATTACGGGCCCGCAGGCCGAGTGGCCGCTCACCGAGTACTCCGGCGACGTGATCGGGAACCTGCGCCTCATCGACGGGCTGCCCCTGGATCCGGCGGACGAGACGGTGCTGCGCGGTGCACAGCTCCTGGGGGTCCAGGGTGACCCCGCGGAGTTCGTCGCACGGCACAACCAACTCTCCGAACTGGCCGGTGCCTTCGCGTTGCGCCGGGTCTTCGACGCGGCCGAGGAGACGAGGTCCGGCGCCGTCACCCAGAACTTCCCCGACCGGTTCCGCCGGGCGGCCCGCTCCTGGGGGCGCAACGGCGACGCCATTCCCGAGCGGTACACGGACCGCCTCGACGACCCCGTGGAGCTCTACTATCCGTCCGCGCGGTCGGCGTTCGGCATACTCGAGGCGTCCGCCGTCCCCGCCGACGACCGGGAGCGCGACATCATCACGGCCGCCGTGACCGGACTGCAGCGCTGGGTGGAGCGGCTGCCCGGAGCCACCGGCCCCGCCCGCGCCCTGGCCAGGCTGCTGGGCAGCCTCGACCGGCACGACGAGGTCCTGGAGGTGCTGTCCAAGGCCCGCCGCGAGGCATTTGGCGAGCGGGGGCGGGAGAAGCTCGCCGTGTCGTTCGTCCGTCACGCCATCGCGCGCAAGGAGTACGCCGAGGCCGTCACACAGGTACGTGCGCTGCTGGACGGGGGTTCCGACGACGAGCGGCTGAGCTATCTGCTCATCGAGGCGTACAACCACTGGATCAGCTCCGGGAAGCGTGTCCCCCCGGCGCGGCGCATCGCCGAGGACCTCTCCCGGTGGACGGACCCCGAGACCGTCCGGAACCGCCGGGTGCTGGTCGTCGCGGCGACCATGGCCCTGTACCGGGACCGTCCGCCGGCGACCGGAGTCGGTCCGCTCGCGGAGGTTCTGCGGCAGCTGTACACGGCGGATCCGGGAAATGTGGAAGCCCGCTACCACCTCGTTCACGCACTGTACGGGCGGGCTTGGGAGATCCGCGACAAGATCCGCTCCACCGCCGGCGCGCGCCGCCGGACACTCCGCGAGCAACTCGACGCCGTCCGCGCGGAGTGCGAGACGCACGCCGTCGGACTCGTCGGCACCGGAGCGCTCGGGGCATTCGCCGGAACCGACTCCGATACGCAGGAGCGCACCATCGACTCCGGGACCCTCAAGGACAAGGAACGGCGCGCGAAGATCCAGGAGATCCTCGACGCGGTACGGCCTGACAGCTCGTGACGTCCGCATGACCGGCTCCACACCGAGGCAGACGTCGCCGCGGCCGACATCCCTTCGGTGTGGAACGCCTTGGCGATGCTGTACGCCGATTCCCCTGCCATGAAGTCCTGTAGATCCGGAGGACGATGTCGGCCTCGTCCGGAACGAGTTGCCCTGGCGCTGGCCCCTGCGCACCCAGCCGTAGGCGATACGGCCCTGGGTGACGCCGTTCTGGGCGGCCGAGAGGTCTCGGGGCCGGCGTACGAGCCGGTCGAGCTCATCTGTGGGCCTCCGCGGCAAAGGCGGCCGCCACAGCCGGTCTTGGCCACTTCGGCCCCGGCCGTACGACTGCTGGGGCCGAAGTGGCGAAGTGCGGCTCGTCAGACGCCGTCGCCGCGGCCCTGGAGGGGGAAGTAGTCGATCAGCAGCATGTCGCGGATGCCCTGGCGCACCCCGTCTACCGGGCGGATCGCGGAGACGCCGTGGAAGACCCGGTGGTCGTCGATCACGATGGATTCGAACGCCTCGAGCAGCGTGTTGCGGTAGATCGGCTTGCGGGTCCGGTCGAAGATCTGCGACTCGCCGCCGTCGACGTCGGTGCGGCGCATCAGGACCTGGGCCACGAAGTGGTGGCCGTCTTCGTGGACTCCCTCAGGGGCCGGGAGGCCGTCGGCGTCGTGCGTCGCTGTGATGCGGATCTGGTGCACTCCGACACCGCTGGTGGTGGGGTCGAACTCGCCAGGAAGGCGCGCCATGAAGAAGTGAATGAGGGTCTGCAGCACCCCGGATTCCAGCGCGCTGTCCAACAATGGGGGGAAGGCCCGGTCCACCCCGCCGTGCAGGGAGTTGACCTCCTTCGTCTGATGGAAAACACCCGTCGGGTCCGCCACGAGTTCTCCGGCCGCCCATTGGAAGGATCCATACCGTCGACGACGGTAGTCCGCCCCGTCCTTCATGTAGGAGTCGACGGGCAGATCTTCCCAAGACTCCAGAAACAGTTTGAGCTGTTCCTCTGAGTGTGCCGCCAGGCTCTGGTTTAACTCCGCTGCCGGAAAGTAGCGGTATGGGGCAGAGGTGTCATTATCGGCCCCAGGAGTGTTCTGCGGCTGTATCGCCTTGGTCGTCACTGTGCATTCCCCGTATCGATTGTCATGCGCGTTCAAGACTTCGCTCCCGGCCGGAGGCGGACCGGCCCCTGGGCGCAAGTGCCGCTGAGGCTCCAGCCGTGGAGAACCGAGCCCCCAGATCCCCCCGGCAGAGACGAGAATAATCTCGTAGGACTCACGCCATCCGGGCAACATCTTACGGGCTGCAGAAACGCGCACTGCGTGAACACGAACGGATTCGTGACGGTCGGAGCCGCAGAGAGAACCGGGAACCTCTCATCGATACCGGAACCCTCGGACTCCCTCATCTACCGCGCCCCAGTGGACCCAGCAGGGGCATCACTCACGGAATGGGTACGCCGGGACCAGCCGAGCGGGTCGCGGGTACGCGAGCGTCAGCCGCACTGAATTCCGCCCCGCGATCGACCGCTTACGCGATCACCCCCTTCTGCACGCAGGCCCGAAGGTCCCGGAAAGGGCCCAATAGGGTTGTCCTGTAAGGAATCGAGGGAAGAAACAGTGGCGCCACCGAGCAAGTAGCTGCCGCTACCCGTCATGTAGCACTCAGTAGTTGAATCGCGGTTGCCGACCAGATCACTCTGTTACGGGCAGGCACTCGGCGAGCAGGTCGACGATGTCGTGCCAGGCTCGCTGCGCGTGCCGTGGGTGGTAGCCGACGCCGGGACGCACGGTGTGGTCGACCGGCGGGTGGTGGAAGGCGTGCAGGGCTCCGCCGTAGACGACCAGGCGCCAGTCGACGCCCGCAGCCTGCATCTCGGCGGTGAACGCGTCCCGTTGAGCGGGCGGCATGATCGGGTCTTCCGACCCGACCCCGGCCCACACCGGGCAGCGAATGCGCGCCGCCTCACCCGGTCGGCCCGTGGTCAGTGCGTTGATTGTCCCGATCGCCCGCAGGTCGACGCCGTCGCGCCCGAGTTCCAGCCCGATTGCGCCCCCGGTGCCGTAGCCGACGGCGGCGATCCGGTCGGGGTCGGTCCGCGGCTCGGCGCGCAACACGTCGAGCGCCGCGTGGCCGATGCCCCGCATCCGGTCGGGGTCGGCGAGCAGGGGGGTCGTGTGTGCCAGCATCTCCTCGGGGTCGGTGAACCAGCGCCCGCCGTTGATGTCGAAGGCCAGCGCCACGTACCCCAGTTCAGCCAGGGCATCGGCTCGGCGGCGCTGGAAGTCGTTCAGCCCCGGCCCCTCGGGCCCGACCAGGACCGCGGGTCGGCGGTCGGCACCGGCCGGGAGCGCGAGGTGCCCGATCATCGTTAAGCCGTCGGCCGGGTATGCGACCGTGCGTGTGGTAACCGTCGTCATGCCTGGACTGTAGTGATCGTCGAGCCCGGTCGGGCCGGTGTTCACCGCTGGCAGAACAGCGCGGGTGCGCCTGTGAATGTGCGACATCCCGCGCGTTCTCCTGAGGGCCGCTGAGTGTCTGCTGCTGTGGCCAGGGGGGTTCTTCCTCTTCCGGGGGCCATGTCACCGGGTGACGTAACTTTGGGATTCCTGTGGCTACACGCCGACCGACAGCTCGAAGAGGCGCTCACCCACGGCGCCGACCCCGACTCCTCTCTGCTGCGGCGCGATGTGGCCGTCAAGGTGTTGCCGCCCATGGTGGGTCCGGGCGCTGTGCGCCGCTTCCAGCGGGAGGCGTCCACCCTTGCCGGGCCGCAGCATCCCGGAATCACCGTGGTGCACGACGCGGGGGAGCAGGACGGGTGCTTGTTCATCGTCATGGAGTTGCTGCGCGGCCACGATCTTGCGCGGCTGATGGCCGACCACCGCGGACCTCTGCCGGTGGGGCGGGCTCTGAACGTGGCCCGGCAGACCGCCGTCGCCCTGGCGGCCGCGCATGGCTCCGGGGTCATCCACCGGGACCTGAAGCCGGGGAACGAGCGCAGCGACGACGGAGCGGCCGCGATGTTGAACCAGGCGTCATGACCGAAACGGCCTAGGCTGCCACCTGGCACCGGCCTCGACCCAGGAGCACTCATCATGTTCGAACCCGCCCAGCAGCCCCCGTTTCCCGACGCCTTTCGACCGGAGGATGCACCTGCGCCGCATGCCCTGCTCGCGCCGGTGATCGGGTTCCTGGGTACGTGGGTCGGCCGGGGGCGTGGCGAGTACCCGACGCTCACCGAGGAGTTCGCGTATGCGCAGGAGGTCACCTTCAGTCACGACGGGCGTCCCTTCCTCCACTACGAGGCGCGCGCCTGGCTGCTCGACATCGATGGCACCCCGCTGCGGCCGTCGGCCCGGGAGAGCGGCTGGTGGCGGCTGCAGGCCGACGGGCGCGTGGAGGCATTGATCACCCAGCCCACCGGCATCGCGGAGATCTCCGTCGGCCGGGTCGGCGAGGGCACGGCCGACCTCACCACCCACAAGGTGGCCCTCGCCCCCACCGCCAAGGAGGTCAACGCCACCCGCCGCCGCTACACCCTGACCGATGAGGACACACTCGACTTCGTCCACGACCTCGCGGCGGTCGGTCAGCCACTGCAGCATCACCTTTCGGCGCGACTTCGACGCGGTGGCACAAGCTGAGCCGTGGCGCCGGGTTGCGTGCGGGTTCGTTGAAGAAGGCGAGGGACCACGCGGGTCCACTCTCCGGTCCGCGACGCCCGGCGGCCTACCCGGCGCCGGTGGCCGGATCTGCCTCGCCCGCCCGTTTCGGGGCCGGGCTCAGGACCAGCGGCAGGTACACGTCATCGACGATGTCCGTGATGATCGCGTCGTCCACAGGTGCGCCGAACAGCAGGAAATGGTTACGCAGCAGGTCGGTCGCGACCGTGGCCCGCCGGGAGTCCGGGATCCAGGGCTCGACCTCGCCGCGCTCGATGGCCCGCTCCAGGATGACGTGGAGCGTTGGGGGACCGACGGTGTGGACCCGTTCCCGGATCAGTCGGGCGAATTCCGGATCGCGCGTCATCTCGGTGAGCAGACCGCGCAGAATGCCGCCGAGCGGGCTGGCCATCTTCGCGGAGATCTGCCGCAGCAGGGCGATCACATCCGTGCGGAGCGCGCCGGTGTCGGGCAGATCGACGTCGGTGATGCCGCGCAACTTGCAGGCGTCCATGACCAGTTCGGCGCGGCTGGACCAGCGGCGGTAGAGGGCGGCCTTGCTGGTGCGGGCCCGGGTGGCGACCCGTTCCATGGTCAGCGCCGCATAGCCCCCCTCGGTGAGTTCCTCCAGGGTCGCCGTCAGGATGGCGTTCTCGAGTTCCTCGCCGCGGCGGCGGGGCCCTTTGCGGTGGTCAACGGCCGATTCGGCCGCCTTGCCGACGTTCAGTGACAGTGTGACTCCTTCGGGTTGGCCGAGAGTCCGTTGCGTTCCCTATGGGCCCAGCCTATCCTTTGATTTAGAGAACTTGCCGTTCTTTAAGCGCGAGAGACTCTGAGGGGAACGATGACAGAGACCGCTGCGACGCCCCGCCCACAGGACGCCCCCGCCTTTCCCAACGACCGCACCTGCCCCTACCGGCTGCCGGAGGAGTACACCAGGCTGCGGGACGAAGCGGACACACTGCAAAAGGTGACCCTCTACGACGGTCGTCAGGCCTGGGTGGTGACCACACACGAGGCGGCGCGAAAGCTGCTGGCCGACCCACGGCTGTCCTCCGACCGCACCCATGTCGACTTCCCCGCCACCTCGCCGCGCATCACGAACTTCCGGGATCGCCGCCCGGCGTTCATCAGCATGGATCCGCCGGAACACGGCCCCAAGCGGCGCATGGCGATCGGCGAGTTCACCGTGAAGCGCATCAAGGGCATGCGCACGGACATCGAGCGGATCGTGCACGGCTTCCTCGACGAGATGCTCGCCGCCGGTCCGCCCGCCGACCTGGTCAGCCAGTTCGCCCTACCGGTGCCCTCCATGGTGATCTGCAGGCTGCTCGGTGTGCCCTACGCCGACCACGACTTCTTCCAGGACGCGAGCAGGCGGTTGGTGCAGTCGCAGGACGCGGCGGGTGCGGTCACCGCGCGCGACGACCTCGCGGGCTACATGGACGGATTGATCACCAAACTGCAGGCCGACCCCGGTCCGGGCCTGCTCGGCAGCCTGGTCGCCGAGCAGTTGGTCAACGGCGAGATCGACCGTGAGGAACTGATCTCGACCGCGCTGCTGCTGCTCGTCGCCGGCCACGAGACGACGGCCTCGATGACCTCGCTCAGTGTGATCACCTTGCTGGAGCACCCCGACCAGCACGCTGCCCTGCGCGGCGACCCCGGCCTGGTTCCCGGTGCGGTCGAGGAACTGCTGCGCTACCTCGCCATCGCCGACGTCGCGGGTGGCCGCGTGGCGAAGGCCGACATCGAGATCGACGGGCAGCTCATCCGCGCGGGCGAGGGCGTGATCGTCACCAACTCCATTGCCAATCGCGACGGTTCGGTGTTCAAGGACCCCGACACCTTCGACGTGCACCGCTCGGCCCGCCACCACGTCGCCTTCGGCTACGGCGTACACCAGTGCCTCGGCCAGAACCTGGCCCGTCTGGAACTCGAGGTGATCCTCACCGCGTTGTTCGATCGCATTCCGACGTTGCGCCTGGCTGTCCCGGTCGACCAACTGACGCTACGCCCCGGCACGACGATCCAGGGCGTCAACGAACTCCCGGTCACCTGGTGACCGCGGCGAAAGGAGTGGTCATGCGGGTTTCCGCCGACCGAACTGCCTGCGGTGGTGCGGGGATGTGCGCGCTGAACGCTCCTGACATGTTCGACCAGGACGACGACGGCCTTGTCACGGTGCTCCAGTCCGCCCCCGAAGGCGACGACGAACATGCCGCGCGCGAGGCCGGTCACCTCTGCCCTTCCGGGGCCATCCAGATCTCCGAAGGGCCGGGATAGCGGGCGGTGCCGGCGCCGGCCGGGTGGAGCACGGCGCACGGCCCGGTGCGGAGCCGACGGAGTGGTCAGCGGAACCGGTTGATCGCGTCGAGGTGCTGTGCGCGCATTTCCTCGTCACGCACGCCCAGTCCCTCGGTCGGGGCCAGGCACAGCACGCCGACCTTGCCCTGGTGGACGTTCCTGTGCACGTCGTGGACGGCGAGCGCGGTGTCGGCCAGTGGGTAGGTGCAGGAGAGGGTGGGGTGGATCCTGCCCTTGAGGACGAGGCGGTTCGCCTCCCAGGCCTCGCGGTAGTTGGCGAAGTGGGTGCCGACGATGCGCTTGAGGTGCATCCACAGGTAGCGGTTGTCGAACTCGTGGTGGTAGCCGGAGGTGGAGGCGCAGGTGACGATGGTGCCTCCCCTGCGGGTGACGTAGACGGACGCCCCGAAGGTCTCCCGGCCGGGGTGCTCGAAGACGATGTCCACGTCCTCGCCGCCGGTCAACTCCCGGATGCGGGCGCCGAGCCGCTTCCACTCCCGCGGGTTCTGGGTGTGCTCGTCGGTCCAGAAGCGGTAGTCCTCGGCCGAGCGGTCGATGATCGCCTCCGCTCCCATGGCCCGGCACACCTCGGCCTTGCGCTGAGTGGACACCATGCAGACGGGGTGGGCACCGCCGGCGAGGGCGAGCTGGGTGGCGTACGAGCCCAGGCCGCCGCTGGCGCCCCAGATCAGCACGTTGTCGCCCTGCTTCATGCCCGCGCCGTTGCGGGAGACCAGCTGACGGTAGGCGGTGGAGTTGACCAGACCCGGCGCGGCGGCTTGTTCCACCACTGCCAGGGGTGGGTGGGGAACAGGTAGTAGTCGGCGGGGTCGAG
>NZ_JBEZJZ010000144.1:0-17308 GCF_040651455.1 Streptomyces sp. NPDC048483 | reverse complement strand
CTGGCCGAGGCATAGGCGGTGAACACGCCGATCTGGCAGTTCTCAGTGCGGCCGGCCGTCCCCGAGTATTGGCGCTGTACCCCTGCCGAGATGACGCCCTTCTTGATGAAGCCGGTGTCGTCCACGATCAAAACGCCATCTGGCCCTCCGAGTCGCTCGGCCACATAGTCCTGCAGGTCATCGCGGATCTCGTCCGGATCCCACCGGCACCACGACAGCAGGCGCTGCAGCCCGTGCGGAGTGGCATGGCCAGCGTGCTCGGCAAGCTGCCAGCTGTTCTTCCGGCCGACCGGGCCCAGCAACCCGCGCACATAGGCCCGCATCCGACGCCGCGGCTCTACGCGCCCGAATCGCTTGCCCACCTGCAGCAGCAGCGACTCCAGCTCAATGGCCCACAGCCCCGCTTCGACATCCGTCTCCATAACCGGCTCAACGCACCCCGATCGGGTGAGTCACGAACCGCCGTTACCCTGACGGAGTGTCAGCCAACTAGACTCGAAACAGGCCCGCTGACCAGCACAAATGGAGAAGCACGGCTGGAGTACTAGGCGTCTGCGTCGGGCCGCTGTGGCGGCCACTGGTGGGTGGGGCCGTCGGCGAGCAATGGCTGGAGAGCGCCGAGAAGCGCGCCGATGCAGCTGTCGCGGAGCTGGGTGCGGGTGCAGGTTTCGTGGGTGAGCCAGTCGACGCAGAGGACTTGGACGAAGACCAGCCAGCTTTTCAGGACGGCTGACACTGCCTCGCGGGTGCTGTCGTGCGCGAGCGGGAGTACGGCCAGCAGCCGCGTACGGAGTGCGTCCAGCTCATTGGTCATGATCGACTGAATCACCGGGTCGCCCGCGAGAACCCGGTTTGCGGCGAGGACGGTGTTGCGGTTGGCCACGAAGTAGTCGAGGTGGACGTCCATGCCCTGGATGAGCTGCTCCACCAGGGAGTCGGCAGGGTCGAGCCGGGTTTCGGCGAACAGTTGGTCCGCCGCCTGTTGGTAGACGGCCGCGAAGAGGGCGTGCTTGCTGGGGAAGTGACGGTAGAGCAGGGCTCGGGAGACGCCGGCTTCTTTGGCGACTTCCTCCATCAGCACGTCGTCGTACGGGCGTGCGGCGAAGAGCTGCGCTCCGACGCCGAGGAGTTGGGTGCGGCGGTCAGTGGGGCTGAGTCGTTGGCGGGGAGGCACGAGCGCAGACTACTTGACATGTGTCTACTAGCACACCCAATCTAGTAGACACATATCAACTAAGGCTCCGACGAGACGGGTTGGGAGGGGTCATGGCAAGGGCTCTGCGGGCACTCACACAGCTGATGGGCTGGGCCTGCGTGCTGATCGGTGTATTTCACGTGCTACTCGGCAACGCGGCGATCCCCGGCGCAGACTCCGCCGGCACGACGGTCGACAGCTGGGGCCGGTTCATGGGGGCCATCTTCGTCGGCTACGGGCTGGCCTGGCTCTGGGCCGCTCGGCAGCGACCCGTCCCAGCTCGGGCGGTGCGGTGGCTGGCCGGCGTCTTTCTGCTGGGTGGCGCGGGGCGGCTGTTCTCACTCGCCCTTCACGGCTGGCCGCAGTGGTTCCAGATCCTCCTGACGGCGATCGAACTCGGCCTGCCGCCTGTCTTCTTCTGGCTTGCCGACGCAGAGGAACGAGCTCTGCGCAGCAGTGCGGAGACCACGTCCGCCGGGCGGTAAATGCGCAGCGACTCCGACGAATTCCGGGCGACGCCCTCACCCGCGGAGCCACATTGTCAGCATGCCGCATAGTGCGGTTCGTCGTGTCCCCCCTCCTCGGTCACGCAGGGATGCGGGCACCACAGAAGTTGAGCCAGAACCCGTTCTCATGGACAAAGCCACTTGTTAGACCGGTTAGCCCCAACAGGCCCAATGGGGCCCGTTCTTGTGGTCGATCTCAGCGGTGAGCTGACTATGGAGTGCTACTCACCACCTGGCCGTAGGAATACGAGCGGACCCCCGAAACGGCAGCAACCGGAATGACGCCCGGGAGGGACTGCAGTGCTCGGATCCCGCCGTTCTCCGAGAACCCGTGTGGAGATGTCGTGGGGCGGGGACGATGGACCCTTGGGGGCACGACTGGGGGGCCGATGGGGTACACCGCTGTACACCCGGACTGGGGACGACTGGACGCGTCGCTGGACGATCTCGGGTGTGGCCGGGCGTGGGCAGACATCCATCGCGTCAAAGGGATGGAGTTGAGGTGCCCGGAGTGCCAGGGCCGGGTCTTCGCGCGCGTCTCCCAGTACCGTTCCCGGCACTTCTACCACCAGGTGCGGCCTCCCGACTGCGAGCTGGCAAATGAGTCGCCGGAGCATCACCTGCTGAAGCTGGAGCTGGCTACGGCCGCCCGTGCGGCAGGGTGGAGAGCAGAGCTGGAGGTCAGCAGCGAGACCCGGAACTGGCGTGCCGACGTGATGGTCTTTGACGGGCAGGACCGTCCATTCATGGCCCTGGAGGCGCAGCTGTCGCCGATGACGCCGGAGGACGCGCGGATGCGTACGGACCGCTACGCGCAGGACGGTGTGGCGGTGTGCTGGGTCGCACCGGAGGGACGGCCGTGGGAACGTGTCGTGCCCTCGCTGCGGGTGACATTCCCGATGAATCGGGGGGAGACCTGGATGATGCGGCACGGGATGGCGCGCTACACCTGGGCGCCGCGCACGCTGAAGGCGAAGGCGAAGTGGACGCACATCACCAGCCCTCTCGGCGATGCGGTCAGGTGGATTCTCGACGGGCGTGTGCACGTCCATACCAGCCCGGACGGCACAGTGTGGTGGACAGCCCCCGCGTACGTTCAGCTGGCGGTCGACCGCGCCCGGCTGGAGGCCGATGCCGAAGCCGTCGAGCGGGCTGTTGCTGCCGAGCAGCGCTGCCGGGATGCCGAGCAGCGGGCTGCTGCCGCTGAAGAGCGCCGCCGAGAGAACCTGGAGCGGGCGCGGGAGCGGCAGGCGGAGCTGCAGCGTCTGGCAGGCTTCTTCGAGCACGCGGGCATGGATGACACGGTATGGCCGGTCTTCACGCAGATGGTCCGTTCCGCCTCAGGCAAAGCGGTCGTGTACGGCGAGCAGAGCACCACCCACGGCAACGGGCTGCTCGTCTACAGTCGGCCAAGGTGGGGAAGCGGGTTCAGGCTGGCTGGTGTGGTGTGTCCCGATCCCGGAGCGCTCGCCGGGTGGCCGAAGGACCTGACGATTCTGGTGCCCAACCGGACCTGGCTGTCTCGTGTCCAGGCCGCCGCGCGGACCCCGCTGAAGGTCGCGGTCCTGAACCCGGTCACCGAACGCAGCAGCTTTCTGCGCGTCGCTCCTGTCCATCATCCAGACACCGCGCCAGGCATTACCCCTATTGGACCTAACGGGCCTGACGGGGCGTGACATGCGACGGCGCCCACCCCGTACCGCTGTGGAGTGAGCGTCGTTCCCGTTCAGGTGTTCCGGCATCGGCAGGAGATCCCGCTCCGCTACTGTGCCGTCAGAGTGATCCGTTCGCCCAGAGCGAGAACCATCCGGCGTGTGTCACCTGCCCGTCGAAGCGGCTGCCACGCGGTCGCTGTGGATCCGGTGGGCCTTGCGGCCGGCGGGCGAGCCCATGAGTCCGGTGGACGTCTGCTCGGCCATCGTCAGGTGCACGGTCAGGGGGCGCGGTGAGCCGCAGCCGAGCTCGGCGTCGCTCCGAGGACGTGGAACAGCTACCGGTACGACCCCAGGATCTCCGAGCACGTGGTCCTGGTCCCCGAGCGTGCCGCCGACGATGACAGGCCCCAGGCCTTTGAAGAGAAGATGGATCGCAACCAGGCGCAGATCGTCGAGCTCCTGGGTGCTCTGGCGGGCAAGAGCCCGGACGAGCACTGATCATCATGGTGGCGGCCAGTACGGCCCCTCCTCAAGAGGCCGAAGGGCCCGGATCCGCAGGGATCCGGGCCCTTCGCCTTCGTTGCCCGCCTGATGCGGCTGCCGGGGGCTGCGGCAGCAACGGCCGAAGTTCCAACGGAATCGCGCCTGACCTGGGCCAATGCCGGGTGTCTTGAGGAGGGACACGATCCCTGGAACGCGGCCCCGGAGTCCTGGCCCCGACACCAAGGGACGAATAACTCCCCGGTAGGCAGCGGGCGCACAGACGAACGCCCGCCCCTGTTCGGTCGGGACGGGCGTTCGTGGTGGTGGGGCTTAGCGCTCCTGGTCACCGATGTCGCGGCGGCGTGCGCGTCGGGTCTTGCCGATCAGGCGGTTGACGTGGTGGGGTCGCATCTTGGCCGGCCCGTTGCCGCGGACCCGATCGGCCGCGCACATCAAGCAATGCCCCTTCCACCTGTGGTGGGTCGAGTGAGCCACGTGGGGCTCCCTTCCGGTACCACGCCGGGGTTGCCTCTCCTTGGGGCCGGCGTAGGTCCGGGGTGCCATTCGTGGCCATCGTGCTCCTGGTGGTGGGGCCGGCTACTTGGTGGTCGCGTACTTGTGGAGCTTGTAGGCGGTGAACTTGGGGACCGTCATGCTCCCCCCAATCGTCGTCTCGTAGGTGAGGGTTCCGGCGACGCTCACTCTCATCTCCACGACGTCCCCGTTGACCAATTCGGCGGCGGCTTTCTCGGCGGCCGGGTCGATGTCGAACATCGCGTTGGTGTCGCAGTCGGACAAGAATCCGTACTCGGGGTAGCGCTTGCTCCCACAGACGTTGGCGCGGAACGAGGTCTTTCCCGTCGCCGAATCGAACTGGGTGATCTCGCCGTAGATGACCAGGCACGTGCCCAGCTTGTCGTCCGCAGTGCGCTCCAGCTTCTTCACGTCGCGGTCAGTGGCCGCCTCGTACTTCTTGCCCACGCAGGTCTCCGCGGCCGGGGTCGGCTCCTCGGTGGCCACGTCGGCCGGCTCGGTGGCGCTCTCTTCGTCGGCCTCGGGCGTGGGGCTGGAGGTCGTGGGCGAGGCGGCGGCGTGCGGTCCGCCGGCCTTTGGTGTTGGAGTGAGGAGGAGGACGCCGACGGCAGCGCTGAGGGCCACGGCGGCCGCCGTCATCGAGAAGAAAGCCGCGCGCCACCGGGCGCGGGACTTCACCAGGTCCAGCGAGTCAGCCTCGGGAGCCGGCGGTGTGGGGAGCTGGGGGGAGTCCGGTATCACGGAGTCATTCCCTGTTCGGTTGTGGGTGGTGCCGCGCCGGAGGTGATCCCATCACAGGCTGGTGGGTGGGTGGAAGCCAGCCCCCCGGTTTAATGGCGGGCTACTTGTTCCCCGGTGTCCGGGCCAGGACTCCGGGGCCAACGCGGGAAGACGTTCTTGCCAACAGCCCTGCAAGCCAACGGGATTACGCTTCCGTCTATGACCGAACGCTGGCGCAAACGCACCCGAAAGAGCTTCGGCCGGATCATCGTCGACTTCGAGCGGTGGTGGCCGGAAGCCGGAGGGGCGGAACTGGACGCCTTCCGCCGACTGGAGACGCTGCGCGAGGTCGTGGAGTACGCCGGCTTCGGGAGAATCCCGCCCGGCAGCAAGCACTCCCACATGCGGCGTCGCAACGACGAGCGGACGCTGAGACCATGCCAGGAGACGCTCCTGGCGCACCTTGACGATCTCCAGGAGGCGGCCACGTTCAAGGATCTCCACAACACGGTCGCGCGCCTGATCGGGTACATCTGGGATGCGGGCTCCCTGACGATCTACGACATGGCCCGCTGGATCGGCGCATGGCTGGGCCTGGAACCGAAAGAGATCTACCTCCACCAGGGCACGGAGGAAGGGGCCAAGGCCATGGGCATCCAGCTCGGTCCGAAGCAGAGCGCCCTGCATCGGACGGAGCTGCCGTCCGAGTTCTGGGGGCTGTCGTGCGGGCAGTTGGAGGACTTGCTCTGCCACTACAAGGACGCGCTGCGACGCGCCGTCGATGGTGAGAAGGTGAAGTTCATCAAAACCGGCTCCGAAATACCGTCAACAGCGCTCCACGTGCTCAGCACTCCGTCCCCCCGCTGCTGAGCAGCCGACGGCAGTCGGCAAGCAGTTGCCTTCCGGCCCGGCGTTGCTGGCGCCCGCCACGAGGCCCTTGCACCAGCGGGCGCAGAAGTTCCGACGTTCGCGCCTCGCACGGAACCCTCCGTTCAGGATGCGGTCCCGTCGCCAGCGCGATTCTGCGGGTGGCCGCCCCGCCTACGTACCAATGCCACGTAGGCGGAGATCCTCAAAACACCCGGCATTAACCCAGGCCAGGCCCGGCTCTGTTGGTAATGCGACCGTTGCCGCCGCAACGCCTACCGCTGTGCGTGAAGGCGCTCGCGCCTGGCGATGACCAGGGTGCGCCAGCGGGGGCGGACGGTGTGTTCGGCGTCGAGCCACCGGATGGCGGGTCCGTCGGGCTGGGGCAGGTCGCCCATGGCGGTGGCGATGTGGACGTAATAGGTGAAGTCGCCGTTCGCCGTTGCCTTGCGCAAGCGGTCGATGGTGGCTGTCAGGTCGTCGTGTGCGCCGCGTACGGCGTGGTGGAAGGCGACGGCGGTCTCGATGAGTGGTGTGAGCCAGCTCAGGTCGGTGAGGCGGTGGTCGCGGGCCAGGCGCAGGCCCTGGCGCAGGCACGCCACGAGGAGCATGCGGCTGGGCGCCAGGGCGGCGGTCGTGGCCCATTGGTCACCGAGGGCGGCCAGGGCGCGGGTGGCGGCCTGGTGCCAGTCGGTGGGGGGCCAGCGGTCCTCGCTGTGGTCGTCGGTGTGCACCGCGGTACGGATCGCGTCGTGCAGGTGGTAGGGCCACAGGGCGTAGGGGTTCTCGGTGATGAGCGGCCGGTCGATGAGGCGCCGGGCCGGGGCCTGGTGGGCGAGGCCGGCGGCGCGGGTGGCCAGGTCGAGTTCGCTGGCGGGCGGGAGTTCGCGGATACGGTCGCGGAACTGCTCGCGGTGGTCCAGCCCGATCATCCATGCCGCGGTGATGCGGGAGCGCCAGTTGGGCTGGAGCCGGAATTCGAGTTCGGCGTCGGTGATTCTGCGCGCGTCGAGGCTGAGGGCCTGGAGGAACTGCGTGCGTTCCTCGGCGGGCAGCCTGCGGAAGTTTCCGTGGAGCAGATCCAGGTAGCGGCCAGTCCCTGGGCTGGGAGTGGCGATCACGTAGCGACGAAGGGTGTCGGTTCCGGGTCGGGTGTGGGCTCAGGAAAGGGCATGGACGCATCCTGGCTGCGGGGTCCAGGTCGGTCCAGGGGGTTCCCGAGTCACAGCCCCTCGGCGGCATCGCCCCCGGGCTCACCGGGCCGTTAAGGAGGTTGGAGATGCGGTTGGCGATCTGCTGGTGGCGTTCGATCTCACGCGCCCAGCCGCGGACCTCGGTGTCCGCGACCAGTTCCCGCTCCTCCGTCGTCGCGGTGGTGTCCGTTTCGTGGGGGGCGGAACCGGTGATGGGGAGTGGGGATGTGGTGGTCTTCGGTGTAAGGGGGCCGGGGTGCGTGGCACCTCTGGCACTTCTGCTCTGGGAAGTTTCGTGGGGACGGAAGTCTGGTGGTGTGGAGTCCGGAGTGTGGGTTGCCCGGTGGCGGAGCTCGGGAGTGCGTACACCTCTGGCACTTCTGGCCCGATGGGTTTCGTTCCGGCGGAGCTTCGGGTCAGAATCACCGGACGCTTAGGGGTCCAGGATGACGACCAGCACGCCGTACGAAACGGCCGACGACGACCCGGAGCGCGAGAAGTCCGTCGCGGAGTACGAGACCGTGCATGTCCGCGAGCGTCTGGTGAAGCGCACCTGCGCCTGGTGCGGCGTCGAAGGACATCACCTTCACCGACGACATCAAGCGCGGACTCCATCTCGCCGTCGACGGCCTCTGGGACGCCAGCAACAGCATCTGAGGATGCCTGCGCTTAAGGGAACGTTATGCGCTACTCGCGTCCTGGGGATCGAGGTCCGCACCCCTTCCCCTCCCGCGGTGGCGCAGGGGGATCCTGTGGGTGCGGGCCGAGCGCCAGCTCCCCAAGGCGACGTGCTGGGCCCTGTCCGGCTGATCATGCCGGACTCGTGACACTGGAGCCACACGCACCCGGATAGCGGCCTTCCGCCGGCCCGTCCGTGGGAACACCTGAGAGGACCCACCGAGGAAGGGAGCGGCCTCACATGGCGAAGAACGCCCACGTGCGCCACAGCGGTGAGGGGAAAGCATTCTGGATGCTGAACGGCCTCTACGAGGTCAAGGCATCGAGCGACGAGACCAACGGCGCGATGACTGTCGTGGAGATGACCATTCCGGAGGGGATGGGCCCACCGCCCCACACCCACGCCGGAACCGAGAGCGTCTACGTCATCGAGGGGACGCTGCGCTACCACATCGGCGACGAGACGGTCGAAGGCGGTCCCGGGTCCTTCATCCATATCCCTGAGGGCACATTGGAGCGGTTCGAGCCCACCAGCACGGTGCGGCTCTTGATCACCTACACGCCGGGCGGAATCGAAAAATTCTTCGCCGAAGCGGGTGAACCGGCCCAGCGACGGGAGCTGCCGCCCCAGTCGGACGCGCCGCCGGACGTTGATCGCCTCATCGAGATCGGCAATCGGCACGGACTTCAGATGCAACCCATGCCCGGCGCTTAGGGCGACCGAGGTGAGGTGTCATCTCAGGCGACGTGCAGTTGGGCGGCTCGGCCACCGGTAGAGCTTTCTTGCACGTCGAATCAAGGCGCGCACGGTGACGAACGCGGCGGCGAGGTAGAGGTAGAAGTCGACTACTCGGCCATCGCGTTCGAAGCAGCGGCGGATCTTGCCGTAGCCGTTCATCCAGGATTGGGTGCGTTCAACCACCCAGCACATGCCGACTTGGATCGGAGCGGGCACGCCCTTACGGGCGATCTCGCCGATGAGGCCGTGGTCGTCGAGGATCCGGCGGCTGGGCTTGCCGTCGTAGGCCGAATCGAGATGCACGGTGGCATGGGTGGGCAGGTTCCCGACCTGGTGCTTGGCGGCTCCGATGGTCGGTTCGAGCAGGACCGAGTCGTGCCGGTTGGCGCTGGCTGAGGCGAGGCCGGGCGGTATCCCGCCGCCGTCGACCAGGGTGGAACGCTTGAGCCCTTGCTTGGCCCGGTCGACTGGCGACGGCCCTGCCTTGTCGCCCTTGCATGGGGCCTTGGTGTGACAGCCGTCGACGGACAGCTCGTACAGCTCCGGGCCGATCATCTTGTCGTACGCGGTCAGTGCGATGCGGTGCAGTTCGCGCGCCAGTCCCAGGTTGCTCCACTCTTTGAGCCTGCTGCGGATGGTCCAGTCCGAGCAGTCGGCGGTGGCGACTCGTTCGTATCCGGAGCCGTGTACCAGTGCTTCGACAACCAGCCCGAACACCATCCTGTCTGGAACGCGTCGACGGTGGCAGTCCAGCGGATGCGTGGGGTCGAACTCGGGTCGCTCGGGCAGGAGAGCCGAGAACTGTTCCCAGAGAGGCTCAAAGAGAGATGACGGCACGGAGGGCAAGGCATCTCCTCGGCTTGCTCGGCGAACAGTGCGGCGAGAACAGCAGAGCCGCGCCTGTTCGCCACATTCCCGGGCCGGTCAGGGCAGCAGGTGTACTGCGAGTTGCTTCCACCGCTGTGTGGGCGGGGTGTGGGGTGTGGTGGTGAGGAGGTGGAGGCTGACGTGGTCGGCTCCGGCGTCAAGGTGCTCATGGACGCGGCGGGCGATGTCCTCGGCGGTGCCGTGGGCCACGAGCGCGTCGACGAGTCGGTCCTCGAGCGAGTCCACGTTCTCGTACCCCAGGTCTGAGAGCAGGGTGCGGCGGTTGGGCAGGGCAGCTGCTGCCGTGGTGCGAGCCAGCGCGGCGGTGTGTGAGCGGTCCGGGCCCAGCACGCACAGCTGGGTGACGGCCAGGAGCCCGGTGGGGCCGAGCACTGCTCTGGAGTTGCGGGTGTGTTCGACCGGCATGCCCAACGGGTTTGCGCCCCAGGCTCGTTCGGCGGCGAGTGCGAGCATGCCGGGGTCCAGGGCCGTGAGCACACGGTGGGGCGAGGGGCCCGTGGCCGGTGGCCCGAACGGGGCGGTGTCCAGCGCGTCGAGGTAGGCGCGCATGGTGGGCAGCGGGGGGCCGAAGCGGTGGCCGCGGATATCCTCGGCGAGGCTGGGGTGACTGTCCCACAGGCCGAGCAGGAAGCGCCCGGGGAATGCCTCCTCAAGAGTGCGCTGTGCGGCGGCGGCGGTCACCGGGTCGCGTGCGTAGATGTCCGTGCTGCCGGCCGCCACCACGATCCGGCGGGTCTGCGACAGCAGGATCCCGGCCTGCGCCATCGCTTCCCGCCCCGCCGTCTCGGGGAACCACAAGGTGCCGAAGCCGAGCTCCTCGATCGTGGTCACTGCCTCGCGGACACCGGCAGCCGAGCAGTCGTCGAGTTCGCCGGCCCAGATGCCGGTACGCCCAAGGTGGGGCCTCTGACCGCTCACGCGTCCTGTCCCTCTGCATCCTGGGCGTGCAGGAATGCCGTGATCTGGGCTGCACCGGTTCGCTCCAGCCAGGTGCGGAAGTCCATCGCGGCGGGGTGAATCCGTCGCGTGGCGGTAATGTCGGCGCTGTAACCGCGTTCGTTCAGCCACTCGTGGGCGAACGCGAATTGCTCGTTGACGGCGCGAATCGTTTCTATCGGAATCTGGGCGTACGGAAGCGGGCGCCCGATTGCCGTCTCGATGTGCGCGGCGATCTGGACCGGGGTCAGTTCGTCGCAGGCCAAGGCCATGGCTCGCCCGATCCACTCCTGGGGCCGGGAGAAGGCCAGCGCGGTGACAAAACCGACATCGTCCACGGCCACGATCTGCAGCGGAACGTCGGGTGCGATACCTGAGACCAGGTTGCCGCCTTGCAGGGCGTATTCACCGGTGTAGTTCTCCATGAAGGACACCGGCCGCAGAATCGTGGCGGGCGGGCCGAGCTTGGCGAGGTGCTGCTCGATCCGCCACTTGCTGATCAGGTTCTCGGGCAACGCCTCACGGCCGTGGCGGTCCGCGCCGGCGACCGAGCTGAAGACAAGATGCCTGATGCCGGCGGTTTGGGCGGCCTCGGCGATGTTCATTCCCCAGCGGACCTCGTCATCGGCGGAGAAGTCCCTCGACGTACCGGGCGAGCCCACCGTGGGCTGGACGCTGAACAGCCCGTAGGCGCCTTCGGCAGCGTCAACGAGGGAGGAGATGTCCTCCATCTCCGCGCGTACGATCTGCGCGCCGGCGCTCGCCAGGGCCTTGGCCGGCGCGCCGTCCGGATTGCGCGTGAGGGCGCGCACCTGCCAGCCACCGTCGAGCAGATGCCTGGTCACTGCCCGGCCCTGCAGGCCGGTCGCGCCCGTCACGACGATGGACTTGTCCGTCGGTTCCACTGTCTCTCCTGGATGTCGCGCACACCGGGGAGGGTCACACCATAAGTGGGGTGGCCCTCCGGTTAATGCTCGATACGATATGGAGGACCACCCCGGTTAGCAAGCCGTCAGGAGCTCCCGTGTCTCACGACGCCACCGTGCCGTCCTCGCCCAGGCGTCCCATGCGCGCCGACGCGCGGCGCAACTATGAACGGATCCTGGCCGCCGCCGGGGCCGCCATTGCCCAGCACGGCGTTGAAGCCTCCTTGGAGGAGATCGCGCGCCATGCCGGGGTCGGCTCAGCCACACTGCACCGGCACTTCCCATCCCGGCAGGCGCTGTTGGAGGCTGTCTTCAAAGACCGGGTGGAGACCCTCTGCGCCAAGGCACGCGACCTCGCGACGGAGCCTGACCGGGAAGCCGCACTCGTCACCTGGCTTCGCGCCGTCGGGGCACACGCCGTAACCAACAGGGGCCTGGGGGCGGCCCTGATGCCTGGTGCCGGCGATCCGACGCTCGGGGACACCTGCCACACGCTCATCGTGAACGCCGGCAGCGAACTACTCGCGCGCGCTCGGCAAGCGCACGCCGTACGCCCCGAGGTCACCATCACCCAGCTGCTCAAACTGGTCGGAGCCATTGCGCTGGCCACCGAACACGACAGTGACGGCGCGGCCGAAACCGACCGCCTGCTGACACTCGTCATCGACGGGGTGCGCCAGCACTGATGGCGCAGAGAAGATCGTCCGACATGGCAGGCGAGGACCGGTAGAGCATTTCCCTCGCCATGAAATCCCTGGGCTTCCGCAACCCTCGGGCCCATCCTCGGTCGCACTTGGCCCGCTCGCGCCCCCTCTCCGGCGGGGCGCTTCGCTGCGCGCCGTCGATGCGGAGGTCCCTGACGATCCTGGAGTTCCGGCTGGCGAGCCCGCCGCAGCGTCTCGACCTGTACAAGGACGACGTCAGCGGCCGACGGTCACGGCTTCAGCTGCAAGCCGCGAGCTCTGCCAGCTCAGCGTAGAGGCCGTAGCTGCCAATGCAGATGCCCGCCCATGCCGCCAAGCATCCGCCGACTCTTTGCTCCCAGTCATTCGCCTCTCGAATGAGGTACCACAGGCCCATAGCCCGATCACGACGCCGATGGCCGCCGCGATAGTCCACCCGGGTTCTCAACCGCATGCACCTGCGAGGAGACGGTGTCGGCATTGCTGTAGGCCAGCCCGAGGATGTGCCCGCGCGCGGTGACGCGCCTGCCGCCGGTGGCGCTCAGGCGGTGGACGACGATCGGTGCGTCGTGGCGCATTCCTTCAGCGTGCACGGGCCGGCCGTGGGTCGCAGGTCAGCCGAGGATGCCGAGCTCGGTGTCCGGCCGACAGAGGGCGCAGGGCTCGAGTCCGTCGGTGAGCGCGCGGATGGCCTGGTCGCGGCTGATGCCTCGGGCGCGTCGGCCAGCT
The DNA here is from genome assembly GCF_040651455.1 of Streptomyces sp. NPDC048483. Classification (NCBI taxonomy): domain Bacteria; kingdom Bacillati; phylum Actinomycetota; class Actinomycetes; order Kitasatosporales; family Streptomycetaceae; genus Streptomyces; species Streptomyces sp. NPDC048483. The sequence goes on along the minus strand of NZ_JBEZJZ010000144.1, from coordinate 4,576 downwards.
GATGCGCAGCCACCGACATGCACGGCTATAGGCCGGCCTTCGCTGCCTACGCTGAGCTGCACGACCCACTCCGGCGGGGCGGGCGGCGGGTCACTGGCGCGCTGGATGGCGGCCTGCTGTTCGGCGAGTGCGATGTGGCGGCGGACCTGGTCGAGGGTGAGCTGTAGCCAGGTCTCCAGGGTGCGGAGGCGTGGCAGGTCCGGCGGCAACTCGCTCATGTGTTCGAGTGTAGGGTTCTCGAGGCCTCAGCGTTGTCGGTGCCGGTCGCTGTGACTGAGCCACCCCGGCTGTAGGGGTGCGTCAGGTACGGAGGGGCGGAAGGGTGTCGGGTAGAGCCCCTCCGCAAATGCTGGAGAGCTCGTCCATGATCGGCAGTAGGCGGACGAGACGTCTGGCGGGCTCCCTTGGCCAGCCATCCAGAACCTGTTGGATCGCGTCCACGAGCCCGGGGTGCCGTCGTTGAAGTGGGAGACCGTACTGCGCGAGCTGGATCCGGGCGTAGTCGAGGTCGCCCGGTCCGCCAGGGGTGGCGGAGATCTTTCCTTGGATCTGCGCGGCGGCCAGTCCATGGAGTGCGACGTACAGGTGTCAGGCTGCGGTGTGGGTGTCGGTCATCTGTCGATTCTCGCTTGAAGGGCCGGGCTCCCGCGGCTACGGAAGGTGGGGCCGCGGGGTGGGGGCCTCGGCTCGTTCATCGCCAACGACACCTGGGGTGCGCCCCGCCCGGTCAGCGCCCGGCGCGGGGTGCTTGCACGTCTAGAGGCTGACGCCCCAGCGATCCGCTGGAAGCACGAGATCTGCGGTCTGGGGGGATGGGGAGACTTGCCCTCGTTCGCAGCCGATAGGTCCAGCCCAAGCTGCCCGACGGCTCCCCTGCCCCCATGCATGTCCACGAATTCGCCATCGGCTACCCGGTGCACGCCACGTTCCCGCGCACCGAGGGCGAGTGCAGGCCGTGAATGGTGCGAGGGAGACCGGATCCTCCGCCGGGCCGAGGCGGTGGCAGAGGATCCGGCGAGCGGTGCTACTCGGCTACTGGCCGGCGACGACGCCCGACTTTGCGATCTTGATCGTCGACCGGGTCTTGCCGCTGCCCGAGCCCTGCGCCTCGATCTTCTTCACGAGGTCCATGCCCTCGACGACCTCGCCGAAGACGACGTGCTTGCCGTCCAGCCAGTCGGTGACGATGGTGGTGATGAAGAACTGCGAGCCGTTGGTGTTCGCCCCGGCGTTGGCCATGGACAGCAGGCCCGGCTTGGTGTGCTTCAGCTGGAAGTTCTCGTCGGCGAACTTCTCGCCGTAGATGCTCTTGCCGCCGGTGCCGTCACCGCGGGTGAAGTCGCCGCCCTGGAGCATGAAGTTGGGAATGACCCGGTGGAAGCCGGAGCCCTCGTAGCCGAAGCCGTGCTCGCCCGTGGCGAGCTCGCGGAAGTTCTTGGCGGTCTTGGGGACCACGTCGTCGTACAGCCTGAACACGATCCGCCCGGCGGGCTCGTCGTTGATGGTGATGTCGAAAAACACGTTGCTCATAGGTGCATCCTCACATCCCTTCTGCCCCGAGAGCACACTCGGCCCCCGCGACTCGCTGTGACCGGAGCCGCGGAGCCGCCTTCGCGCGTGGGGAGTCCGGCCCGAGTGGGTGCGAAGCGTGCCGGATGGATGCGGGTAGGGGCTAATCCGCGCCTCGGTCTGTGAGCAGCCGTATCAGCTCCTTGTTGGCGGCCCGGGTGCGTCCAAGAGCGCTGTAGCCTTCGTCGTTGCGTATCCCGACCTCCGCTCCGGCATCGAGAAGCACGCGTGCGCAGTCGAGCCGGTCGGCGTTGCACGCCCGCATGAGCGCCGTCCAGCCGGAGGTGGAGCGTACGTTGACGTCCGCTCCGGCGGACAGCAGCAGCCGCACCATGTCGCCGAGTCCACTGTTCGCCGCGCTGATCAATGCGGTCTGGCCGTCGAAGAACGTCGAGCGAGGGTCGGGCGCATTGATGTCTGCACCGTCGGCCAGCAGGTCCTGAACCGCTGCCGTGTCGCCGTGCTCGACGGCGTCGAACAACGCGGCACCGGGCGCCTGCGGATTCCAGAGGTCCGTGTTCGTGCTCGGGTCCCGCGGATCGTTCGCCGGCATGGCGCATGCACTCCTCTTTGTTCGGGGCGGGCGCGCGCAGCTGCTGCCTCTTGCAGCCGACGCGAAACCGCGCCCGGCCCACCCGGCCAACCCGACCATGGCAAGGCCGGGGACGGCACGGGGTTTTTGCGATCAAGGTGACGTCAAGGATGCCGGCGCGGCTCGGGGCGACATGAGGTGTGCGAGCCGCCCGCTACGGCGGCTCTTCGTATGCCCCCACGCCGCCTGCCCACCCGCCCGCGTTCCCGCACTTCATTGCGGGTTTTTCCGCATCGGGCGCCCCGTATCCCCTTGACGAGCGGATCGACCCGCTCTACCTTACTTCCATAAAGCAAAACATTGATTCCATGATACGGAATTAACAAGCTTTCCGGTTCCTCCGGCTCTTCGCCGGAACATGCCCCTGACTGGTCGACGCAGGAGTACTCGATGCCTCGAATGACAGCCGCCCGCGCTGCAGTGGAGATCCTCAAGCGCGAGGGCGTGAGCAACGCCTTCGGAGTGCCGGGCGCGGCGATCAACCCCTTCTACAAGGCGCTGAAGGAGGGGGGCGGCATCAGCCACACGCTCGCCCGCCACGTCGAGGGCGCCTCGCACATGGCCGAGGGCTACACCCGTGCCAAGGCGGGCAACATCGGTGTCTGCATCGGTACCTCCGGCCCGGCCGGCACCGACATGATCACCGGCCTGTACTCCGCGATCGCGGACTCGATCCCGATCCTGTGCATCACCGGCCAGGCCCCGGTCTCGAAGCTCCACAAGGAGGACTTCCAGGCCGTCGACATCGCCACGATCGCCAAGCCGGTCACCAAGGCCGCGACCACCGTCCTCGAGGCCGCGCAGGTCCCCGGCGTCTTCCAGCAGGCCTTCCACCTGATGCGCTCCGGCCGCCCCGGCCCGGTCCTCATCGACCTCCCGATCGACGTCCAGCTGACCGAGATCGAGTTCGACCCGGAGACGTACGAGCCGCTGTCGGCCTACAAGCCGCAGGCCACCCGCGCCCAGGCCGAGAAGGCTCTCGCGTTCCTGCTGGAGTCCGAGCGCCCGCTGATCGTCGCCGGTGGCGGCATCATCAACGCCGACGCCTCCGACCTGCTGGTCGAGTTCGCCGAGCTGACCAACATCCCGGTCATCTCCACCCTGATGGGCTGGGGCACCATCCCGGACGACCACGAGCTGGCCGCCGGCATGGTCGGTGTCCAGACCGCGCACCGCTACGGCAACGCGACCTTCCTGGAGTCGGACTTCGTCCTCGGCATCGGCAACCGCTGGGCCAACCGCCACACGGGCTACAACCTGGAGGCGTACACCAAGGGCCGCAAGTTCGTCCACGTCGACATCGAGCCCACCCAGCTTGGCAAGATCTTCGCCCCGGACTACGGCATCGCCTCCGACGCCAAGGTCGCGCTGGAGCTCTTCATCGAGATCGCCAAGGAGCTCAAGGCCGAGGGCAAGCTGCCGGACTTCAGCGACTGGGCCGCCTCCGCCCAGGAGCGCAAGGCCACCCTGCTGCGCCGTACGAACTTCGAGAACATCCCGATCAAGCCGCAGCGCGTGTACGAGGAGATGAACAAGGTCTTCGGCCCGGAGACGCGCTACGTCACCACCATCGGCCTCTCGCAGATCGCCGCCGCGCAGTTCCTGCACGTTTACAAGCCGCGCAACTGGATCAACTGCGGCCAGGCCGGCCCGCTCGGCTGGACCATCCCGGCCGCGATCGGTGCCGCCACCGCCGACCCGGAGACCCCGATCGTCGCGCTGTCCGGCGACTACGACTTCCAGTTCATGATCGAGGAGCTGGCGGTCGCCGCCCAGCACAAGGTGCCCTACGTCCACGTCCTGGTGAACAACGCCTACCTCGGCCTGATCCGTCAGGCACAGGGCGGCCTGGGCATCAACTTCGAGGTCAACCTCGAGTTCGAGAACATCAACACCCCGGAGATCGGCGTCTACGGCGTCGACCACATCAAGGTCGCCGAGGGCCTGGGCGTCAAGGCCATCCGTGTCACCGACCCGAGCGAGCTGGGTGCCGCCTTCGAGGAGGCCAAGAAGCTCGCCGTCGAGCACCAGGTCCCGGTGGTCGTCGAGGCCATCCTGGAGCGGATCACCAACATCGCGATGAGCAAGACGGTCGACATGAGCGACGTCACCGAGTTCGAGGAGCTCGCGACGGAGCCGGGCCACGCACCCACCGCGATCAAGCCGCTCAAGGTCTGAGACCGGATCCGATCCGGACGGTGAGCCGGGCGCGGCTTGACCATCGCGCCCGGCATCGCCACTATCCCGTAACACGGATATCCCGTAACACAGAAATAAAAATCCGCTATCCGGAAGGGGCGCCTGGCTCTTATGGGTTTCACGGACACGCGCTTCAACGTCAATCTGTCGATTCTGTTCACCGAGCTTCCGTTGCTGGAGCGGCCGGCGGCCGCGCGGGCGGCGGGCTTCACGGCG
>NZ_JBEZJZ010000143.1:0-17384 GCF_040651455.1 Streptomyces sp. NPDC048483 | reverse complement strand
GAGGTGCTAGTGCCCTTTATCGGGCGTGGGGGTTCAAGTCCCCCCTCGGACACTCAGAACTCAGACTCACATACGAACCAGTCAGCGGGCTGTGATTGCACGATCACAGCCCGCTGATTTGCGTGATGCTCCAGCTCAAGCCCGAAGTCGGCGTGCAGCGGAGCTCTGTCTTCCAGGTTCGCGGCTTGAAGCCGGTCGGTCATGTTGCCGAACATCTTGATCAGGTGCTGGATCTGCGCCTCGGCGAGTTTCTCCTCTTGAGTGCCTGCCTCGGGATGGTTCGTCGTGCGGCTTCCAGGGCGGGGGCGTAGGCGATTACCGCTACTGGCTCTCGGAGGGTGCGGCCCAGCTGCCCCGGCGGTGTTCTTGGCGTATTCGGCGGTGTAGCGGCAGCGGCAGCGGCAGCGGTAGCAGGGCTGGCCGTTGTTGTACTTGCCCTGCATCTTGCGGCGGCAGATGCCGCAGTGCGGCCGATCGCCGAGCGGGTAGGGGCGGTTGGTGGTGGGCGGGCTGCGTTCGGGCGAAGGAGCTGCACCATGTACTCCGCCAGCGGGCAGCGCACCTCCTGGGGCGCTCGGTCCCCAGCGCCTCCTGCCCTCTCACACAGGGAAGTGGAGCTGTACGACAGCCGTCCAAGCGTTGGTTGAACGGAGTGCCCTCATCTGGCCTCGCGTATGGGGCGGACGGTCAATTGACTTCCCGGCCGAACCCGGACCCATACGGCTGGCGATGCTTCAGCTTCTGGACCTTACCGGTGCCCGTGCGTGGGATCGAGTCGCGAAACTCAACCGCCGTCGGGGCCGATCGCGGTGGGGAGGTGACCGCGACACCGTGGACTCTTGAAGCGCGGAATGCCCTTCTCACCAGGACTTTCGAGGGCTTCTGCCGTAACCCTTCGAGCCCAGCAGATGCGCGCCACTTCAATGATCACGGTCCACACCACAGCAGAGGACTGCTCGCGCTGAGCAACGACGCCACGTGATCCCCTGCCTGCAGCTCGCATCGAACCCTGCCAGGGCGTCGTCGGACCTCCAGCGAGTACCTGGTCAACCAGCGGAAATACGGACCGTCGTGCCGTCGGGAAGATCGTGGACCTTCTGGGCGATCGGACCCCGGATTCGCATCGCGGTCACCGCGTCGTGGACCGCGAAGTTGTCGAAGTCGTAGCCACCGCCGGCAATGAAGAACTCGTACGGGACAAGCCGCTCTCCCGGGTCGAGGGCGTCGTTCTCGTGCTGAAATGCATAAGCAAAGCCGGCCGCACCATGCACATCGGGGTCATCAAGCAGCCATTGTGCCCACTGCTCGAGGCTGGTGCCCAGCGAGGTCACGCATGCCGTCTCCGGATCGAAGGTGACGACCTCCTCATCACCGACGATGCCGAACTGGGTTCCGAAAATGTCCTGCCCGAAGCAGAAGACATCATCTGCCAAGCCGTCGTAGGTGTCCTTCCACGTGCTCTCCGAGTTCCAAGTGAGCATGTCGGGCCCCAGGCCCTCCTCACCTACTCGGAAGACCTGGACGCCCGCGTTGAAGAGGAAGAAGCCATTGATTCTGGAGATGACTTTGCCCAGCTCCGCGAGCGGACCGGCTTTGACTCCGAAGTCCAGATCCACGGAGGGTCCCATGGGGCCGCGGGCGCGGCCCAGCAGTTGCTCCAGTGCGCTCTCGGTCATGCCGTATCACTCCGCTTCCGGGCTGATGGGTAGGGTCAGTCGGTGCTCCCGCACCCGGTCACTGGCAACCAGGCGAAGGGTGGGTTGCAGAACGATCTCGTGGGGCAGCGCATCCCATTTCGCGTTCGGCCACCAGCGGCCGTCAGCAGCATCTGCTCACCGCGCGCGATCTCACCCTGGTTGGCACACCATCCTGCCATCCCTACGCACGGGGGAACTGCTCAAAGGTCTCGCCGGTCGCCTCGGGGGCGCGAGGGCGCGAGGAAAGTCATTGGCGGCCCTCAAGGGCTGCCTGACGACTCGCTTCTCGTGGGAGGTCAGATCTCTGTCGTCGCGTTCCAGCGGGTGCGCGCCGATCACGCCGTCCTGGGGCTGCGCTGGGCTGCCCCAGGGCTTGAGACACCCTGGTAGCGGCTCCTCCGCCGGGCGTCGCTCAAGTTGGTCGCACAGCCACAGGAGTCGCTCGCCGGAATTCACATGATCGCTCCCTTTCCAGGCCAACGTACGGAGCCGGAGCCGATATCCGTGCTCCCGTTGGGTAGACCGCTGACGGCAGGGCGGCCCATCGCAGACCCGGAGCCCTGGTTATCCGTCGGAGAGGTGTGATTCCTACTCGCTGCCGCGCCACCCTCTGCGTATATCCCCGGCGGATACTCGTCACGGTCCGATCCCATGCGTGTGGGGATCCCTCGTGGGGACTCCTCGCCTTTGTCGTCTGCACCAGACCTGTCGATCGTCAAGCAGTCAGGATGGGGCGCACCACGAATCGGTGGCGTTGCCGCTCGCTCACAGGCTGAGCTCTGGGCGCGCGCCGTGTCGACGCGCCGCCCAGTGGCGTCATTCAGGTTCCGGCCTTGCCCTCCTCCTCGTCTTCGTCGTCTTCGTCGTCCTCGTAGTCGTGGTCGAAGTGCTCGTACTCGTAGTCGCTGAGGTAGTCGTAGAGCTCGTCGACCAGGGGCGAGCTATCGGCCCACCACGGAGTGGGGCGCTTGCCCGAGCCGCCATTGACCAGCGAGGGACCGACGGCGTCCATCCAGGGTTCGCTCGCGCCTTCTTCCAGTTCATCAAGGTCCAGTTCGGCCAGCGAGCTGATCTTGGGGACGGGGACGGTGGCCTGCTGGTGCTTCACCATCCAGGTGTTGCGGAAGAAGTCGAACTGCAGGTGGTAGCAGTCGTTCGTCTCGGAGAAGACGATCGGCGGGACCAGGAAGTGAGCCGCGCCGACGGTGGCCGCCACGTCGATGTAGTTGCCGGGGACTCCACCGGAGTTCCAGCATGCGGCGAAGTTCACGGGGGTGAGCGACTCCTTGCCCAGCACGTGGATCTGGTTGCCCCGGATCACGAACTTCTCCGGATCGAGAACCGCGTCCTCCCCGAGCATCAGAATCGGCGCGGGCATGATGTGCGCCTTCGCGAAGCTCTGCGCACGCTCGTTCAGGTCGACGATCTCGTCGAAGCGCGTGGGATCGAACCGGCCGAAGTTGTGGAACGGGCAGCAGACGTCGTCCGTCAGCTCCGACTCGGGGAAGAGAGTGGACTTGTCGAGGGGTGCCACGGCCGGTGCGCCGGCGCTGTCCTTGTCCTTGTCCTTGTCCTTGTCATTGAGGAAGGCGGGGATCCAGGTGTCGTCCTCGGCCTCGATGACGGCCGATGCGCACAAATCACGGAAGGCGGTCTCGCCGAGCTTGCAGTTGAAGTAGTCGAGCAGCGTGATCGCGGCGCACTCGGCGAGCGAGAGCTTGTCGCTCTTGGTGAACCAGAAGTCGTAGCCGTTCGCGACGAAATGCACGCCGCGGAACTGCTTGTGGACATAGGGCTCGCGCGCGGGGGCGCGGGTGAGGCCGCTCCAGTGCGCGGCGGCGACCTGGTTGTAGTAGGCGTCGGCGTGGCGAGTGAGTTCTGGGGCAAAGACGCTTTCGCCGGTCAGGTAGCAGGCCTTGCTGAACAGCGCGCCGATCTCGGGGTCGTGGGTGACCTCGGGATCCTCGGAGAAGATGAGTTCGGTGCGCAGGAAGACCTTGCGGCCGTCGCGGAAGGGCGCGCCCTCGTGCTCGTACCGCTGGTCGAAGACGACGCAGGTGAAACTTGCGATGTCCTCGACCGCCGTGCCCCCGGTGAGGTCGAGCGCGGGTTCTCCCGAGCCGCCGGTGAGGTAGAGAAGCACCGTGTAACGGGAGATGTGCCCGCGGGCGGCGTCGTAGTAGGGCGTGTCGCGGTGGCGGTGGAAGTTTGAGTCGCCGGGTTCGAAGCGGTTGCAGCGGAACACGGGGTTCACGTGTGAGAAGCCGTCGAGCAGTGGCTTCGGCATCGACTTGCTCATCGCTTGGGTCAGTGCCTCGGCGAGCAGTGCCGAATGGAAGATGAAGCGTTCGCCGCCGCGGGTGGCGGCGTTGAGCGGCGGGACGTAGAGGTTGAGCGCGTCGAGGCCCTCGAGGCGGACGCGACCGGCGTCCGGGAGCCGCAGCGTTGCCGCGTATGCGTCCTTCGTGAGCTCTACAGGCTCGCTGAGCTCGAGCTCCAGCGGGGCGTCCGCGAACCAGCGGTCGAGCGGCACGATGTTCTCGAAGGTACGGAACGACAGCTCACGCGGATCGACGAAGACGGCGGCCAGGTGGGGCGCCGGCTCACTGGGCCGCGCGAACTGATCGCGCACGCCCTCGTCGATGCGCTCGGCGTCGATGAAGCGCACCGCCTTGAAGCGCGCGGTGGGGTGCCAGGAGATCGCGAGTCCGTCCAGCGTCGTGGCGGGCTCGGTGTCGGTCGCGTCGACCTCGGCGCGGTACCGGGCAACCTCGTCCGCCGGGGCCTGGCCGGTCGACAGAGCAAAGAATCGGTCGCGTAGTTCGGTGCTCATACGCTCCTCCAGAAGCTGCGCAGGGCGGTCGGAAGCTGCGGGGCGTGCGCCAGTTTCTGTACGCCGGCGTCGGAGACGTCCTCGCGGTAGAGCAGCAGGTGCTTGAGCGAGCCGACGAATGGCGCCTCGATCAGGGCCTGTGCACCGTCCGCACCGATCCGGTTGTAACGGAGGTCGAGCTCCTCGAGCTGCTCAAAACGCGCCAGCGCGCGCACGCCCTCGGCGGTGAGCCGGTTGCGCTGAAGGCGCAGGCGCCGGACGTTGCGGAAGTTCGGGGATGCGCCGAGGGCTGTCAGTCCGGCGTCGCCGATGCCGCAGTAGCGCAGGTCGAGTGTCTCGATCCGCCCGTTCGAGGCCGCGGCGGCGAGGGCCTCGGCGCCGGGATCGCCGATGCGGAAGTACGCAAGGCTGAGTTCGGTCAGCCCGTCGAAGTCGAGGTCCGCCAAGGCGCTGGTCTCGTGGGGCGGCGGCGGCAGTGGCAGGTCGTCCTCGTCGAAGTCGGGCTCGTCGTTGTAGTAGTCCTCGTCCGCCTCCTCCGCTTCCTCGCTCGGCCGGATATGCAACCCGGTCACCAAGCGGCCCCGCAGGGCCTGTTCGATCAGCGGGGGCGCCTTTTCGGACCATTCGACGGCGACCTTCAGGGCAAAGCCGTGCCGACGCACCCGGACGGTCACCTCGGGCGGCAGCTCCGCGTCCCAGCTCTTCTGGTGTTCTTCCACCAGCAGATCGATGTGGCGCTTGAGCTCGTCCCGCTCGGCGGGCCTGGCGTGTGCGTGACGCTGCTCCAGACGTATCAACTCGCCCCGGACGTCGCCCTGTTCACGCAAACAGGCGCTGTAGGCAGTCCACGAGGCTTCCTCGTCAGGACGCTCACGCAGCGTTAGTTCAATGGCCTTGGCTTCCATGCTGAACACCGTACGGGCAGCCACTGACAATCGAGCCGCAGCCCGTGCACAGCGGCACCGGCCCGCGAGGACACGGGCCCTCGCTCACCCGCATGGTGACCGCCCCACGATCGTGAGCAGACACACTGAGTACGCGTGCTCAGGACAACCCCCTGTAGGCGAGCGGACGATGGCGACATGACCCACCATCCGCTCGGCCACCCATGGCAATGGCTGCCGCTCCCCATTGCGGTGCCCGTACCCGCTCGCCTCCACGGTGCCTGGTACGCGCTCCCGGGGGCGGTACTTGCAGCGAGCACCACCTGCATCGCGCTGGCGGGGCTGCAGTGGCTGCGCTGGAGAGGATCGCGAGTCATGCAGTCGTTGCGCGACACCATCGAGTACGGGGCCGGAAATGCTCCGCCGACGCGTGAGGGGATCGATCGTCCCGGTTCGATCACCCTGCTGCTTCGCGCGGCCGGCGCGTCGGCCACGTCGGCGGTGGTCGGATTCCTCGTGATCGCGGTGGCGCGTTCGGCCGACTGACCGGCGCCTACCCAGCCGTCACACCTCTCGTGGCGAGGCCCTGCAGTCCCTGGACGGCCACTTCGCTTCACCCCGTGGGATTCACCGCAGGACCCGTACACCACTGCACGCCCAGCGGCCCGCTGAGCAATCTCACGCGCCTCGACGACGCCCAAGTGCCGCTGTCCACCGAGACGTAGACGTGGTCGGTCCTCTCCTGTGCTCCGGGTGCGCCTGCCGTTCATGGAGGCGACATCCGCAGAGAAGCCGCCGGACTCCCCGGACATTGTTCCGCTCCCCACGGCGTCAAAGGTGATCACTTTTTCATCAGGAGCACTCTGATGGGTTGTCCTGGATTTCGGCGGCCGGCGGGCGCAGGAGCGATACGCGGCGCTGATGAGCGAGCGGGCAGCCGTCGCGAACGGACCCTGGGCGGAGGCGGCGCATGCTGTCGGCTCAGGGGCCGGGGCAGGGACAGGGCATGCTCATGTAGAGGGCCTGCTCGCCCTCGGAGGCGGTGTCGTTGTAGAGGGCCGTGTCCAGTCCGCAGAAGGCGAAGCCCATCCGTCGGTAGGAGTGGATCGCCGGGGCGTTGACGTTGGTGACCTCGAGCCAGATGTGGCCGGCGCCGCGCTCGCGGGCGAATTCGACGGCGTGTCCCATCAGCGCGCGTCCGACACCCCGGCCCCGGTGGTCCGGGGCGACCTCGATGTCCTCGATGGTGAGCCGGCGGTTCCACGAGGAGTAGGAGACGGCGGCGAAGCCGGCCAGACCGCCGTCGGCGGCCATGGCGACGAAGGTGCGACTGTCGGAGTCCACGGAGTCCGCGGCGTCCTCGCCGCCCGCGTCCTCGCCGTCGGACTCGTCCTCGGGGAAGACCTTGGTCAGGGGCGGGTCCACGGGGACCTCCCGGATCGCGAACCCGCCGTCGGTGACGAGCACTTGGAAGACCGTGCTGGTGATGAAGGAGCCGTCGAGGGCTCCGATGGCCTCGGTGTCCTCGGGGCGGGCGGTGCGGAACTCGTAAGCGGTTTCGGCAGCAGTGGTCATGGCACGACGCTACGACCGCCCTGACCGGGATGCGGTGGTTCCAGCCGATGCGGACGCGGACACTGCTCCACAGGATCGGAGCCGCCGGGAACGGAATGGTGAAACGGGCCTGCCCTCGCACGAAGCAAACTCACTGCCAACCCATCGCGCGAGAAAGACAACAGGTGAACCCGTACAACACTCCTCAGCCGCTATCCCCGGCCCCACAGCCGTGGTGGAAGACGACTCCGACCGCCATCGTGATGATCGCGCTCGTGGCCGTCCTGGCCGCGATCAGCTTCCCTCTCGGCGCCCTCGCGATGATCGCCGTCATAGTTCTCCTATGGGTCCTGCCGCCGTGGAAGTGGGGCATGAAGCTCGGCGCCACGATCGGGACCTTCCTGCTCCTCACGGTTGCTGCCGGACTGAGCGGACAGCTTGACGAAACAGGGAAGGACAAACCGAAGCCGGTCGCAGCCAAGACCCACGAGCCGGCCACCACTCCGACCCCGGCCAAAGCCAAGGCCCCGAAGGCAAAGGCGCCGGACTACACCGGCAAGCCGCTGGACAAGGCGGAGGAACAGGCACGCGCCGCCGGATACACCACCGGGGCACATGACGCATCGCCGAAGGACCGGAACATCTTCATGCGGTCCGGCTGGGTGGTGTGCTTCCAGAAGCCCGACACGGACGACGGCCACAAGCTGATCGACTTCGGCGCGATGAAGGACGGGGAACCGTGCCCGAACAAGGACGGCGGGCCGATCCCGTGGCCGACGATGCCGGATCTGAAGGGGAAGACCTGGGAAGCGGCTACCGGCGCGCTGAACGGCCTGGGGGTCAAGCAGGACAGCATCCGCGCGGACACCGCGTATGCAAATGACACCCTGCCGACCGAAGGCGAATACGACGACTGGAAGGTGTGCGCCACCGATCCGGCCGAGGGTGAGGACATCGACACCAGCAGCACGTCCGCGGTGACCTTGGACCTGACCGCGCCGGGCAACGGCTGCCCCGGCAGCGAGTACGCCAACCTGCCCGACAAGGACGACGACGGAACCCCGGACTACCGGGACAAGCGCGATGACCGCGATGACCGCGACACCACCGGCAGCGGGGGCAGCACCTCCTCGGGTGGCTCGTCCAGTGGCGGGGGAGGCAGTGTCGGCACGGTGACCCCGGGCTCCTTCTGCTCTCACGCAGGCGCGACCGGCACCTCTCACGGCCGCATCTACACGTGTAAGGGCCCGGGACAGAACCGATGGCGCCAGTGAACAACTCCGCCACCCCGGCGCCCGCGTGCGGCCCCGACCACGGCATCAACGAGTAGCAGGTAGCGCGCCCGGAGCCACGCCGCAACCGGCGGGGCTCCGGGCGCCACACGCCGCGTGAAAGAGGCCCTCATGAACAGGGGGTGGGGCGCGCACGTCACCGTGCGACCCGCAAGGGCCGGTAGCGGCACGTACACTCCGTCGCCGCCTACGCGGACTCAGGCATGATCACAGGGGTCACGAATCAAGAACGCGAGGCGACCGTCCGCCAGGGCGGCGCCGAACTCATTGACCTGGTCGAGCCGTTGTGGTTGGCGCTGCTTGCCCACCACCGGACGATCGCTCCTGAACTCGCGTACCAAAGTGAGGAACGGTCCTGGCAGCTGCGCAGCGACGGCTACCGGAAGTGGCTGGCCGAGCCCGATGCCTTCCCCCTGCTGGCGACCTTGGGGGACCGGCCCGTTCGCACCCGACCAGCGCGGCAAAGGCATCGGCACGCTCCTTCTCGACGCCGTGGACGCCGAGCTCGACGGGGCGTGGCGGGGGGGGGCTTCAGTACTCCAGAAGGATTGTGAAATCGGTGCTGGAGACAGAGATGTCGCTGTATGTACGGTCGCGAGCGGTATTTCACCCAGCGCCTTCCCGGTGGGCTCGATGGGGGCCGGGTGCCCTGGGCGGCGATGCCCGAGCTTGCCGCTTTGGACGGGTCGTGCAGAACCACAGAGGAGGCGGGGGTGCAGGAGCCGGTCAGCCGGGGGAGTGGCCGCGCGGCAGCAGAACCGTGCCGGTGTTGCTCCGATGGGCACCTTGTGCAGGTGATGGCCTCACTATGTCCGGATCGCGGGAGCCGACTTCAAAAATCTGCACGGAATCATCACAAGGTCTGTGGAATGCATTCGGCATGTGCCGTTAGCGTTGCTGCCCGCTCGGTCTCGCGTGCGAAAGTGAAAAGTCTCCGGCGTCCCTGGCGGCGCAGTCAGCAGAAAGATCACAGATGGACTACTGCTCGTCGTGCCGCCGGAATCTCAACGGGGCGCTCGTGTGTCCGGGATGCGGTGCTTACGCCCCTGACATAGCCCCGCCCGCCCTCCACCGCCACGACACCTCGGGCACCGCCCCGACGGAGACGTGGGACGCATGGCACGTGCAGGAAGTGCCCGCTACGGGGCCCCTGCACGGTACTGATGTCTTCGGCGTGCCGTCGGCCGTCGACAGCGGCGTATCCGCGGACGCGAACGTGGCTGCGATGGATACGGCCGACGCGGCGGGCGACGATTCGGCCGGCGGCCTCACGGGTGCCTCCGCCACCGGGCAGGGCCGGGCGGCTCGGCGTCGGCAGATGGCGCGTTGGAAGAAGCACCGGCGTCGGGCCGCGGCCGCAACGGCCTTCGCGCTCGCCGGCGGCGCCCTGACCGTTGCGCTGCTGCCGAACAAGCCGTCCACCAGCCAGACGCATGCCGCCGCGGCGCCGGACCCGGAGCTCACGGCCACCGACTCCTCGTCGGAGCGGCCGGACTCCCGGGCTTCACGGCATACCGGCACGCGCCCGCCCACCGCAGCCGGACGGCAGCAGAACACCACCGTTTCCCCATCGCCTTCTGCCACGACAAGCCGGCAGTCGGCACCCCCGGCAGCGAACCACCCCGTCGCGACTCCGAGCTCGAATCCGCACACGGCGTCCACGGTGGCCAAGAGGACGCACACCGACAGCCGCGGCATCGCAGCACCGAAGACGACCGCATCCACTTCTGCCGAACGGCCCGACGCAGACACCTCGTCCGGGAGCCGGGTGCCGTCCACGCAGCCGAGGCAGCCGGCGCCGTCCACGCAGCCACCGCAGACGACTCCGGCAAACGAGCCCGCATCGCCGACGGATGTGTGCCTGCTGGGAGTGGTGTGCATCGGCTGACGGCTGTGCCGTCAGCCCGTGATGATGCGGTTCGTGCCGGACCGCAGTGCAGGGTGTTGGGGTGTGATCACGGCTCGTTGGTCGCCCTGTGCGCGGGCACGTCAGGTGTGGCTGGTCGGGTTGGCTGTGAGTGCTGTGTCAGCGGCGTTGAGGATCTTGCCGAAGACGTGGGCGACGACAGGTTTGGCGATCACGCGGGTGAGGGCCGCGCCGAAGGGGAAGCGGACCTGGAAGGTGGTCGTCCAGACGACGAGAGTGCCCTCGGCGACTTCGGTGAAGGTCATACGGCCGACTTCGTGCCGGGCCGGCGGGAAGCTACGTTCGACGTCGTAATCGAAGTCGTGCGGCGGGTTGTAGGTGGTGATCCGTTCGCGGAACCAGCCGATGAGCCACGTGTGCAGCCGTACGGCGCCCACTCCGTAGGGTGCGCCCACGCCGGGCCGGGCCAATCGTGCCCTGAGGACGAATGGGGTGCGGGTGTAGTTGGTGGTGGTGGCGCACCAATTGAATACCTCGGCGATCGGCGCTGCGATGACGCGTCGCACGGTCACGGTTTCCATGTCTTGTCTCTTCTCCTGGCCAGACGGCGCGGAACGATGGCCGCGCCCAGCTTGTCGGGGTTGCGCACGGCGTACCTGCTGTGGATCGGGGTGCCGGCGATGCCGAAGACCAGTACGTGGTCGGGCCGGTCGTCCGAGCGGAACACCACTGCGGACAAGGCGTGGTGGCTCGCGAACTCGACCTGGGTGCCGGGCACGCCTGTCCTGGCGACCCCGGCGACGATTCGATCGACGTGCTCGCGACCCTGACCGGCCGGCACTCGGCGAAGTCCTGCCCCCCGCTCAACATCCACCCCGCATGCCCATCACCCTCCTGTGCGTACCTGGTTCACCGTGTAGACACTGCACAGCCCGAAATCGTGACGCCCTCGCAGGTGACGTGCATCACTTCGCGGGCCAAGTGCCGCCGGTCACGGCAGGGGAAAACCAGGCCACCGATCCCGTAGGAGGTCGGCAAGGTACGCGACGCCCTTCGCAAGCATCGCCGGGGCTCCGGGGCTCCGGGGCTCCGGGGCTCCGGGGTGCGCGCAGAATGCGGCGCAGCATGGCGACGTGTTCACCACCTATGTGGAGTCCTCTTGCCCACAACGGCCGAAGCGGAGCGCCGATCAGGCATCGGCGCCCCGCTGTGACCGCTGGTCGGTGATCAGCGCTTCACCACGAACGCCCGGCCCTTCTTCGTGCCGGACGAGCAGGAGTTCTGCTCCTTCGTGGTCATCTTGCGCGTCTTGACGATCACCGCATTGCTCTGTCCGTCCGTGCCATGGGGTGCGGGCCCGGTGACCGTGTCCGGTACGTACCAGAAGTAGTGGCCCCACTTCGGGCTGTCGTAGTGGGTCTGCCAGGTGCCCGAGACGGTCTGCATCACCTGCGCGCGGGAGATCCAGCCCACCTCGCCGGGCTTCACCGTCATGTTCATCGAGCTGTTCTCGGTGTGTGTACTCGACCAGGTGTGGCTGTAGGTCGCGGTGACACTCAGATCGATGAGATCGGCGATCTTTCCGCCGGCGGTGACGGAGACACCCGCGGAGTCCGTCGAGCCGACGGTGTCCGTCCAGCCCATCGACTGCGTGGCATCCGAAGTGCTGCAGTTGTAGAGGGAGTTGGAGACCTGATGGAAGTCTCCGAGGTGCGCCGTGCCGAGCTTGGGCTCGTTGAAGCTGCACTTCCCCGCACCGGAAGCGCAATCGGCTATGAGCTGTTCCCGGGTGGGTTGGTCATCCGCTGAGGCCGGCAAGGCCATCGTGGCGACCAGGCCCAGGGTCGCTGTGGAGAGCGCCATCAGACGGTTTCCGTAGCGGATCGTTCTGTGTTTCGTCATGTTGCTGTTTGCCTTTCACCCAGCCTCACGGAAGCGACGATTCCGAAGTGTGGGTTCGCCGCTGTTGCGTTTGAGCCTGGAGTGAAATTTGATTCAACTACACCAAAAGTCAGTAAAGTTGTAGTTGATGGCGAAACGGATTCCCTATAGGGGAAACGGAGGCCGCGTCAGGTTTGGCCGGTCTGGTGAAGTGCGGCCCGTACAGGATGATCTGCCCGGCTTCGGCATCGGATTGACGTTGCGTCATCTCGTTCCTCGCGACCCGTGGCGGCAGGCGATGCTGTGCCGGTATCACGCGGGCAGGTATCTCATACCCTGGTCCGCCCTTCACGGCATGTCATACCGCAGAGTTACGTCCGAAGATGGCTCCGGAGTGTGACGCCCGTCCCGGTCACTCAAATCTAGGTTCGAGTCAGTCGGGCTCGGCCGAGTCAGGCAACCGAACGAGCGCGGCACATGGAGGGGTGCCCCGCCCCGCCACAGCTGCTTCGGTCCAGGCGCAGACGCTTGACGAGCGGTACGCGACGAACCGTGATGACATCGCGGCCGTCGAGTGCGCCGCTCACCGCCTGGGGGCTTCAAGAGGAAGTCACCGGATCAACTGCACGTCTTCGAGCGGCAGTTCCCTTCCCTCGGCCCCGCCCCGGGCGACGAAGGGCAGGGCGTGGAAGCACTCGGCCACCTTGGCACCGCACACACCCCGGTGCGGGCGGCCGCCCGTAGTGCCTGGATCCCGCACGAACAGGCGGCATGAGGGCGGCCCGAACTACCGATACGCATCATCCCCTTTGCAGAGAACGAATATGACGGCTCGTTGGGCGACCCAGCCTGCCTGTTGGAGGAAAGAATGGACACCATAACCACCGACCACATCCGTACGCTCTATGTGAAGTACGAGGACGATCTGCGGGCCGTACGCGACGTCCAGCGTCAGTTCCTCCGCGACCGCGGCAAGTCGATGAAGGCGCAGCTCGACGACTATGAAGCCGAAATCACCTACATGCTGCTGCGTGATCTGCGTCCCGATGTGGTGGTGGAGGTCGGCACCTTCTACGGCTGGTCCACGATGTGGATCCTCAGCGCCTTGCGGGACAACGGAACGGGCCACCTCTACTCGTTCGACATCGTGGACAACGTCGTGCGCAACGTCCCGGCCGAACTGTCCCAGGACCGCTGGACATTCACCAAGGGCGATGTCCGCGAACACATCGACCAGCTTCCCGCCGAGGTGGACTACCTCTTCATTGACGCCGACCACGGCGCCCGGTTCGCCCACTGGTACATCGACAACCTCTTCCCGGCAGTCCCGGCGGGCACGCCCACCAGCGTCCACGACGTCTTCCACGGCCGGCGCCCCAAGCCTTTCAGCGAGGGCTCGGTCATCGTCAAGTGGCTGGCCGAGCAGCACATCGAGTTCTTCACGCCGTCCACCGCCAAGGCGCCCGAGGTGACTCGGAGGCTCGCCGAGGTCAAGAAGGAGCTGGGTCTCGACGATCCGGTCCGGGACAGTGACCACAACCCGATGATCTACTTCACCCTGCCGTAGCGGCGGGCTGGTGGTCGCCTTCTCGTCGCTGTGGATCCAGTCGAAGCCCACGCCGGCGCGGGCGGTGTGGACGGCCGGCGCGGTTGTGCAGTCCCCTATGGCCTTCCGTCATGAGTCGGCGGACCCGCGTGGCGGCCCTCAGCGCTGCTCAAGAGACAGCAGCGGCAGCGCATGCAGCGCCACGGCCAGGTCGGTGACCGCGCGCGGGTCCCGCAGGGAGCGACCGGTCAGTTCCTCCAGTCTGTGCAGCCGGTACCGCACCGTGTTGCGGTGGCAGTACAGCAGCTCCGCCGCACCGGCCGCCGAGCCCGCGGCCGCGAACCAGCACTCCAGCGTCTCCAGGAGACGGTCCCGGTCGGTGGCCGGCAGTTCCAGTACGCCCTCGAAGACTGCCCGAGCGATCCGCCCGGCTTCGTCCGGGGCCGAGGCGACCAGCAGGGCGGCCGGGCTGTCGTCGAACCGCGCGACGCCTGCCGCCCGCCCGCGGAGCCCGGCCAGCGCCACGCGCGCGAGACGCAGTGCCCGCGGGGTGTCCTGCAGGGCACGGTACGAAGGACTGACGCCCACCCGGCAGGCGGGAGACCGCCCCAGGACGCGCAGGGTCATTTCCTCGGCCCCCGGGTGCTGGACGGCGACCACACCGACCTGGAGGTCCGGCAGCAGACGCCAGGCCGAGCGCAGTTGCTCGGCCAGGAGCCGCGCCTCGATGCCGGGCAGTGCCTCCCGGCCCGGGGCCGGCACCTCGGCCGCCACGACAACGTACGGCCCGCCGGTCGGCAGGCCGAGCATGTCCGCGGCTCCCCAGAGGGTGGTGCGATCGGTAAGCATTCCGGTGAACAGCGCCTCGACCATGGCGGACCGTTCGCGCTCCCGCTGCAGCACCTGCTCGGAGGTCTCCTCGCGGTAGGCATTGCTGGCCGCCGCGGCGAGCCCTTCGCACACCCACCACGCGGCCAGGGACACGAACGTGTCGGTGGTGATGCCCTCCGCGAAACGGGCCTTGGCCGACAGTTCGGACCACAGGAACTCAGAACCGACGCGGTAGGCATGCAGCAGATCGGCCAACGGGTCCCCGCGGCGGGCCCGTTCCCGGCCGGTGTCGAGCGCCGGTGTCATATCGCCGCCGAGGTCACTGGCGAGATGAGCGAAGACCAGCTCGGCATTGCGTTGGCACGAGGCACTCAATTCCGCGAAGGGCACGTGGTCTTCATTGTCGTAATACGTCACCTCGGCACGGATACGGCGGGCCATCCGTATGCCCAGTTCCGGTGCGCGGCTGCGCAACGAGGCTGCGATGGGCGCGATCTCGGCAGGTGGGTCGGGGGTGCGGCGCATGAACCGCAGGTTACAAAGACCGGCAGCACGGGAGGCAGGGAGTTGTGCCGGGGGACAACGGGAAGGCGGTGCTGCTGTGTGTCGGTACATGGCTCGTACGGCAGGAGACGGCAACGATGACGGAGACGTTACCGGCCGGTATCGGATCCTCCATCCGCCTTGCTGCCTCCTCGGGAGGACCTGTGCCCAGAGCCGCATCAACAAGCACCGCGAACATCGCAAACATCACAAACACCTTGAACAGCGCCTCCACCAGGAAGAGCACGCGCACCACGAAGTGGTCGCCGAAGTGGTCGTCCGCATGGACCGGCGCCGCGCTGCTCGCCACCACCCTCACCGCTGCCGTCACCCCCGCCCACGCCGCTGACCCGGCCGGGACGGGAACATATGTGGCGCTCGGGGATTCGTACGCCGCCGGTGCCGGGATTCCCGCCTCCTCCGCGGGCCTGTGTCTGCGCTCCGACCACGACTACGGTCGTCTTGTCGCCGCGGCCCTCGCGCCGACGTCGTACGTGGACAAGACCTGCGCCGGAGCCAAGGTGGGCGCACTCACCATGCCCCAGCGGGACGCCGGGATTGTCATCAACGGCCCCCAGCTCGACGCCGTCACACCGGACGCCTCCTTGGTCACGCTCACGATCGGTGGCGACGACCTGGGTACCTCCGACATCGGATTCGGCGATATCGCGGTCGTCTGCTCCGCCCTGAGCCTGTCCAATCCCTTGGGCGCTCCCTGCCGCGACTTCTACGGAGACACGCTCACCAAACGGCTGGATTCCGCGGCCGCGCAGCTGGCCGAGGCCCTCCAGAAGGTGCACGCAAAGGCGCCGAAAGCCAGGGTGATGGTCGTCGGCTATCCGTCGGTGCTGCCCGACGACCCGAAGAAGTGCCTCGGCAAAATGCCCGTCACGACCGGGGATCTCGCGTTCCTGCGCTCCGTCCTCGGCGAACTCAACGACAAGGTCGCCAAGACCTCCACCGTTGCCGGCGCCACGTACGTCGACACGCTCGGCCCGACCAAGGGCCACGACAGCTGCGCGTCGGACCCGTGGATCGAGGGTCTCCTCCCCACCTCGCCGACCCTGCCGCTGCATCCGGATGCGACCGGTGAACGGGTCATGGCCGATGCGGTGCTGAGCGCGCTGCGCCACTGATCGGGCTGATCTGACTGATCCGTCTGATACGTCATCGCCCGGCCCGACCGATCCGGGCCGGGCGGTGGCCTTCAGGCGTCTTCCGCCGTCGCCGGCCGCCGGTGACGCGGCCGGGTCCGGAGCCCACTGTCCCTGGGAACGGCAAGATGGACCCCTCCGAGCAGTCTTCGCAGTGAACTCCGCTCGACTTGGGTGCCTCCCTGAAGAGAGCCTATGGGCATGGAGTTCCTCTGCTACCACCGCGACCGGCCCGGCTCCGTCGCGCTGCGGGACGAGCTGCTGGAAGAGCACTGGTCCTACATGGACCGGTACGCGAAGGAGATGATCGCCCGCGGCCCGACCCTGGCCGACGACGGCGACATACCTACCGGCAGCGTGCACATCGTCGACCTTCCCGGTCCCACCGCCGCCCGCGCGTTCGCCCTGGACGAGCCCGGCTACCAGGCCGGCGTCTACCGGGACGTGCTGCTGCGCCGATGGCGCAACACGCTGGGGCGCACCATGTGGGACTTCCCCGGCGGCCGGACCGGCGGCAACCGGTACCTGGTGCTCGGCCTCGGCACGGGGCAGGCCGCCGACCTCGAGGTGCCGCCCGGCCGGGACGAGCTGATCGCCTACGGGCCGCTGCTGTCCGACGATGGCGCCACCTGGCTGGGCACGGCGGCGCTGGTCCGGGCGCCGGACCCGGACACGGCACGCGCCATCCTGACCCCGGACCGGTACGCCGACATCGAGGTGCGCAACTGGCAGTTCGGCGGGCGGCCGTCATGACCCGAGGACGTCCAGGCCGACGTCACCGCCGCAGCCCTTCGGACCGGAGCGCTCCGTGTCCTCGTGTGTCACCCGAACCCATGGATGCATCGGCCTGACGCCTCGCTGCCCCAGGTGCAAAGCAGCCGCCGCGTCCAGAGCTTCAGGTGAGACAGATCGACCGCGGCGGCCATCGCCTTCGTCCCCTCGTCGTTGAGGTGCAGAAGGTCGCCGCTGTCGTATGCGGGGACGATCCGCTCCGGGTCGGCCGGGTCCTCGACCGCGCGGGGCGGTCACGAAGCCCTGACCGCCCCTTTTCCCTTCCACCTGGGGTCAGCGACAGGAGCCCGGGCACCTGGACTTGCGGCTTCGTCGACAGCAAGGGCCTGCAGCTGACGAGGGCCTGCGGCTATCGAGGACTACGCCACGGGGCCGAGGTGGCCTTCGAGGGTGGTCCGGGTGATCGGGGGACGGTCTTACTGATCATTTCAGAATGAGTTCGGTGCGGCGGCTGGGAGTTGGCGGTGTCATCGGGCAGGGTCTGGTGGGTGGTTGATGATCTCGTCCCTG
>NZ_JBEZJZ010000142.1:0-17553 GCF_040651455.1 Streptomyces sp. NPDC048483 | reverse complement strand
CCTTTTCCACCCACCCACGGGAGGGGACGGACCGTAGCGGCGAAGCCGTGTAGGGCCGTCACCGCACCCGACAACACCACGCCCGCCGCTGGGGGTACCTCCCACGCCCTTTAGGCAGTGGGGGAGCAACGGCGAACAACCACCGCGGCGCCGCAGCCAACAACGTGGGGCGCAGGCACGAGCGCAGCGAACGGGCAACGGCAACAAACCCCCACGGCGGGACAGCCGACAACGTGGGGAGATACGCTGACGAGCGCACTGGTTCGCCCCCGCCCCCCAGGCGGGCCGGCGTCGTAAGAGGGAACCCGGTGGAAATCCGGGACTGCCCCGCAGCGGTGAGTGGGAACGACCGCCGTCATACGCACTGGGCCCGACGGGCCCGGGAAGCGACGGCCAGTAGGTGTTTGCCCCCGGCAGATGCGCCCGCGAGTCCGAAGACCTGCCCGTGCCCCCGTGCGACCGGTGTACGGGGTTGATCTCGGTGACCTCGAGGGCGGGTCGGCGGACACGGCAGGCGGCACGGGCGGCGCGATGGCGCCTGCGGTCCGCCCGCTTCGGCCTCCCTTCGCGCCCTCCCCCGTCACCGGGGTCGCAGGAGACACGCTCGCGAAGGAGAGCTCCGTGACCAGCAATTCTGCCGCTGCGCCCGTACGGGCCACCGTGCACGGCTACCCCCGCCAGGGGCCGAACCGTGAACTGAAGAAGGCCATCGAGGGGTACTGGAAGGGCCGCGTCGACGCGGACGCCCTCCGCCGTACCGCCGCCGAACTGCGCCGCGACACCTGGCAGCAGCTCGCCGGGGCCGGCATCCACGAGGTGCCGACCGGCGACTTCTCGTACTACGACCATGTGCTGGACACCAGCGTGATGCTCGGCGCGGTCCCGGCCCGGCACCGGGCTGCGGTGGCCGCCGACCTGCTGGACGGCTACTTCGCGATGGCCCGCGGCACCCAGGAGGTGGCGCCGCTGGAGATGACCAAGTGGTTCGACACCAACTACCACTATCTGGTGCCGGAGTTGGGGCCGGACACGGTCTTTGCCGCGGACTCCACCAAGCAGGTTGCCGAGCTGACGGAAGCGCTGGAGCTCGGGCTGCGCGCCCGGCCGGTCCTGGTCGGGCCGGTGACCTACCTCCTGCTGGCCAAGCCCGCTCCTGGTGTGGCCGCGGACTTCGAGCCGCTGACCCTGCTCGACCGGCTGCTGCCGGTGTACGCGGAGGTGCTCGCCGATCTGCGCGCGGCCGGCGCGGAGTGGGTGCAGCTGGACGAGCCGGCGCTGGTGCAGGACCGCTCCCCCGCCGAACTCAACGCCGCCGCCCGCGCCTACCGCGATCTGGGGGCCCTCACCGACCGCCCGAAGCTGCTGGTCGCCTCGTACTTCGACCGGCTGGGCGAGGCGCTGCCGGTGCTGGCCAAGGCGCCCGTCGAGGGTCTGGCGCTGGACTTCACCGGGGCCGCGGCCGCCAACCTCGGCGATCTCGCGGCGGCCGGCGGGCTTCCCGGCAAGCGCCTGGTCGCCGGCGTCGTCAACGGCCGTAATGTCTGGCTCAACAACTACGAGGCGTCGCTGGCCACGCTGGGCACGCTCCTCGGCCTCGCCGACCGGGTGGATGCCGCGTCCTCCTGCTCGCTGCTGCACGTCCCGCTGGACGCCGCCGCCGAACGCGACCTCGATCCCCAGATCGTCCGCTGGCTCGCCTTCGCCCGGCAGAAGACCGCCGAGATCGTCACCCTGGCCCGCGGCCTGGAACGGGGCACCGACGCCATCACCGCCCAACTCGCCGCAAACCGGGCCGACCTGGCGTCCCGGTCCGGCTCGGCGCTCACCCACGACCCGGCGGTACGGGCCCGCGCGGCGGCCGTCACCGGCGCCGACGGGCGCCGTGCGCAGCCGTACCCCCAGCGGGCCGCCGCCCAGCGCGCCCACCTCGGGCTGCCGCCGCTGCCCACGACCACCATCGGCTCGTTCCCGCAGACGGGCGCACTGCGCACCGCCCGCGCCGACCTGCGCGCCGGGCGGATCAACACCGCCGCCTACGAGGAGCGGATCGCGGCCGAGATCCGCGAGGTGCTCGCCTTCCAGGAGAAGGCCGGCCTCGACGTCCTCGTCCACGGCGAGCCCGAACGCAACGACATGGTCCAGTACTTCGCCGAGCGGCTGACCGGCTATCTGGCCACCCAGCACGGCTGGGTCCAGTCGTACGGCACCCGCTACGTCCGCCCGCCGGTCCTCGCCGGGGACATCTCCCGGCCCGAGCCAATGACGGTGCGCTGGACGACCTACGCCCAGTCGCTCACCGGCCGCCCGGTCAAGGGCATGCTCACCGGCCCGGTCACCATGCTCGCCTGGTCCTTCGTCCGCGACGACCAGCCGCTCGCGGACACCGCCCGCCAGGTGGCGCTGGCCCTGCGCGACGAGGTGGGCGACCTGGAGCGGGCGGGCACCTCGGTCATCCAGGTCGATGAGCCGGCGCTGCGCGAGACCCTGCCGCTGCGCGCCGCCGACCACGCCGGCTACCTCACCTGGGCCACCGAGGCGTTCCGCCTCACCACCAGCGGGGTGCGCCCGGACACCCAGATCCACACCCATATGTGCTACGCCGAATTCGGTGACATCCTCCGGGCCATCGACGACCTGGACGCCGATGTCATCAGCCTGGAGGCCGCCCGCTCCCATATGCAGGTCGCCGGGGAACTCGCCACGGCCGGTTATCCGCGCGAGGTGGGGCCGGGTGTCTATGACATCCACTCCCCGCGCGTCCCGGACGTCGCGGAGGCAACTGCCCTGCTGCACAAGGGACTTGAGGCCATTCCGGCCGAGCGGCTGTGGGTCAACCCCGACTGCGGTCTGAAGACCCGCGGCTGGCCGGAGGTACGGGCCGCGCTGGAGAACCTGGTGGCGGCGGCCCGGGGGGTCCGCGGCGGGCTGCCCGGCGCGGGGGGCTGAGGCACAGGAGGGGGCCGGTGCCCCGGGCACCGGCCCCCTCCGACCGCAGCGGCCGCTCAGCCGGTGATGATCGCCGGGTCGCTCACGCCCGGCTCACCGTTCTCGACATGGCCGGCGAGGCGGCGCAGGAAGCCCGCGTCCGCGTCGGAGACCACCTTCAGGTCGTACCAGCGCTTGCTCGCCCGCAGGTCGATCGTCTGCTCCACGGTGGCGCCCGCCTTCACCTTGAACGTCTCGGCCGCGCCGCCGTACGCGTTCGTCACGGTGAGGTTGACGTCGGCGGAGCCCGCGTTCTTCAGGGTCAGCTTGAGGTTGCCACTGGCCTTGTCGTGGCGGGCGGTCACCTCGGGGCCGGCCTTCTTGCCGGGGCCCTTGAAGACGCGCAGGAAGCCGTTCGGGCCGAACACCGACAGGTCGTACGCGTCCTTCGAGTACGTGGTGTTCCAGGTGTCGGAGACCGTCTTGCCGGCCTCGGTGGTGTAGGTCCAGGGGCCGTCGGTGCGGTTGGCGGACCGGACATGGAAGCAGGCGCCCGCCGCGTCGCCGCCACTGAAGGTGAGGGCGAACTTCCCGGCCGCCGGGTCCGCGGCGCCGTCGGCCAGCGGCGCGTACCGCAGCGGGCGCGAGGGGCGGGAGCCGGACTCCTGCTGGGGCAGGGCCGGGTTCGCGGGGGCGTGCGGGACGTAGTCGGGGTGGCGCTCGTGGTCCTTCGGCTCGTAGCCGGCGGTGTCCGGGAGCGCGGCCGGGTCGGTGTCCTTGACGCCGAAGTCGAAGGCGGAGGTGAGGTCGCCCGCGACGGCGCGGCGCCACGGCGAGATGTTGGTCTCCTTCACGCCGAAGCGCTTCTCCATGAACTGGAGGATCGACGTGTGGTCCAGCACCTCCGAGCAGACGTAGCCGCCGGTGCTCCACGGCGAGACCACGATCATCGGGACGCGCGGGCCCATGCCGTAGTGGCCGGCGGAGTAGCTCGCGTCGCCGGGGAAGTAATCCAGCGTCGTGTCGACGGTGGACTTGCCCTGGGAGGCGGAGGACGGGACGTACGGCGGGACGATGTGGTCGAAGTAGCCGTCGTTCTCGTCGTACGTGATGAACAGGGCGGTCTTGCTCCACACGTCGGGGTTGGACGTGAGGGCGTCCAGGACCTGGGAGATGTACCAGGCGCCGTAGTTCACCGGCCAGTTGGGGTGCTCGCTGAACGCCTCGGGCGCGGCGACCCAGGAGATCTTCGGGAGCTTGCCGGCCTTCACATCGGCCTTGAGGACGTCGAAGTAGCCGTCGCCCGCCTTGGCGTTGGTGCCGGTGCGGGCCTTGTCGAAGTGCGGGTCGCCGGGCTTGGCGTTGCGGTACTTGTTGAAGAAGAGCAGGGAGTTGTCGCCGTAGTTGCCGCGGTAGGCGTCCTCGATCCAGCCCCACTTGCCGTTCGCGTCCAGGCCGTCGCCGATGTCCTGGTACACCTTCCAGGACACCCCGGCCTGCTCCAGGCGCTCGGCGTAGGTCGTCCAGTCGTACCCGAGCTCCGCGTTGCCGAGCACCGGGCCGCCGCCCTTGCCGTCGTTGCCGACGCCACCCGAGAGCATGTAGTAGCGGTTGGGGTCGGTGGCCCCGAGGAACGAACAGTGGTAGTCGTCGCAGACGGTGAACGCGTCGGCGAGCGCGTAGTGGAACGGAATGTCCTTGCGGGTGAGATACGCCATCGTCCGCTCGGACTTGGCGGGGATCCACTGGTCGTACGTGCCGTTGTTGAACGCCTTGTGGCCGCCCGCCCAGTCGTGGTCGAGGCCCGCGATGAACTGCATGCCGAGGTCCTCGGCGTCCGGGTGGAAGGGCAGTACTTCCTTGCCGCCGTCGGGCTGGTGCCACACCGGCTTGCCGTTCGGCAGCGTCACCGGGCGCGGGTCGCCGAATCCGCGGACGCCCTTCATCGTGCCGAAGTAGTGGTCGAAGGATCGGTTCTCCTGCATCAGGACGACGATGTGCTCGACGTCCTCGATGGAGCCGGAGCGCCGGGTGGCGGGGATGGCCGCGGCGCGGGCGATGCTGCCGGCGAGGGCGGCGGTACCGGCGGTGGCACCGGCTATCTGGAGAAAGCGACGGCGGTTGAGTTCAGCCATGAGTTCGGGAACCTCTTGGTGTGTGGGGGAGTTCACGGAAATGGGGACAGTGCTGTGTGGTCATGTGAGGGGCTGTGAGGAAACGGGACTGAGCAGAGTGTTCCAAGAGGAGCGAGCGCCAGGGAAGGGGGGGTGTCCCACGTGTGACACATCGCGGTACGCGGGACGAACTCCCTGGTCGGGGCTGTTTACGGCAGCCGTGGTGGAACAATTGGGGCAAGGAGTACGTGACGGTGCAGGGCGGCGATCACAGCATGGACGCGAGCAGGGCCAACGGCACGGACGAGGGCCGCGTGGCGGCGGGCAACACCGCCCAGGCCGAGGCATGGAACGGCGACGACGGCGCGTACTGGACCCGGCAGCGGGAGCGGCATGAGGCGATGTACCACCACCTCACCCCGCATCTGATGGCCGCGGCCGGGCTGCGGGCCGACAGCCGGGTGCTGGACGTCGGATGCGGCAGCGGCGGTACGAGCCTGGAGGCGGCGCGGGTCGCCACCGCCGGGTCGGTACTGGGCGTCGATCTGTCGGGGCAGCTGCTGGCCGGGGCCCGGGAGCGAGCGGCGGAGGCCGGACTGGCGCAGGTGCGGTTCGAGAAGGGGGACGCGCAGGTCCACCCCTTCGAGAGCGCCGCCTTCGACGTCGCGATCAGCCGCTTCGGGGTGATGTTCTTCGCCGACCCCAAGGCGGCGTTCGCCCATATCGCCGGTGCCCTGCGCCCTGGCGGTCGACTGGCGTTCCTGTGCTGGCGGGGCCTGATGGAGAACGCGTATCTGACCGTGCCGTTCGGCGCCATCGCCCCGTATCTTCCGCTGCCGGACCTGGGCGCGCCGGGTGCCCCGGGCCCGTTCTCGCTCGACGACCCCGACCGGATCAGGACCCTGCTGAACGGCGCCGGATTCGAGGGCATCGCCGTCCGCCCGGTGGACGAACCGATGCCGATGGGCACCGACGTGGACGATGTGGTCGGCTACCAGCTCGGCATGCCGATGGCCCGCACGATGCTCGCCGGTGCCGACGAGGACGCACAGAGCAAGGCGATCGCGGCGCTGCGGGAGGCCGTCGCCGCGCACCAGGGGCCGGACGGCGTCGCCCTCGGCTCGGCGGCGTGGCTGGTCACGGCCCGACGGGGCTGACGTGGCGGCGTACGGCGGCCGTCCCCGCACCCGCAGGGACGGCCGCCGGGTCACTCAGCCCATCGCCGCCTCCAGCCTGCCGGCCGGGCCGAGGCGGCCGGTGCGGTGCAGGCCGTGGAGCCCGGCGCTGCACGCCACGCCCAGCGCCAGCAGGGCGAGCCAGGGCAGGGCGGGCAGACCGGCCGCGCGGGCGGCGTCCAGGGCGGCGCCGGTGAGGAGGTTGCCCAGGGTGATGCCGATGCCGCAGATGGTGTTGTAGAGCCCGTAGTGGGTGGCGACGAGGCGGTCACCGCAGAGTCGGACGATGGTGTCCATCTCGAACGGGTAGGTGATCATCGTGCCGATGGCGAGCAGCAGCGCGGCGAGCGCCGGGGGCAGCACCGCCAGCACCCAGCGGCCGGGGTCCGCCTCAGGTACCGGCAGGGCACCGGCCGCCAGGATCGGCACAAACGCCAGCCCCAGCGTCAGCAGCCCCCAGGCCAGGGCCCGGCCGGGCGCCAGCCGCGCCTTGCACCAGGCTGTCACCCGGGTCTGCCCGACGATGGTGCTCAGCCCCGATACGGCAAAAAGTACGGCCACCGCCGCGGTGCCGAACCGCCCCTCGCCGCCCAGGCGTTTCACCTCCAGCGGCAGCGCCAGATAGACCTGGAAGGAGAGCACATACGAGCCGATCATGGCGCCGGAGAAGAGCAGGAACGGCCGGTTGGTCAGCGCCCGCCGCCACTGGGAGAGCACACCCTCGCGCCGCCCGTCCCCGTCCGCACCGTCCTGCGCACCCTCGTTGCCGCGGGCCGGCAGCGCCCGGATCTGCACCACGCTCAGCACCGCGAAGATCCCGGCCGAGACCAGGCAGGTGACCCGGAAGTCCACTCCGGTCAGCACCATGCCCACCAGCGGGCCGAGCAGAATGCCCGCCTGATAGAAGACGTTGAACAGCGCGAACGCCTCGAGCCTGCGCTCCCCCGCCCCGGCGGCGAGATAGGCCCGTACCGCCGGGTTGAACAGCGCCCCGGCCAGCCCGGTGGCCGCGGACGCCGCCAGCAGTGCGGGCAGCGAGTCCACCAGGCCGAGCGTGGCGAACCCCACCGTCCGCAGCACACAGCCCGCGACTATCAGCGGCTTGTACCCCAGCCGGTCGGCCAGCGTCCCGCCGACCAGGAACATCCCCTGCTGGCTGAAGTTCCGGACGCCGAGGACCAGCCCGACCAGCCATCCGGCCAGCCCGAGGGTCCCCGACAGATGCGCGGCCAGGTAGGGCATCAGCATGTAGAAGCCCAGGTTGATGGTGAACTGATTGGCCATCAGCAACTGGACGCTGCGCTCATAGGTGCGCAGCTGCGCGACAGTGCCTTTCACCGGACCGCCCCCTCGGAAACCATGGCGGTGTTGGCGGTGTTGGCGGTGTTGGCGGTGTTGGCGTGCAGGGTCAGGGGGTCGACGACCTCGGCACACCGGCTCCAGATGGTGACCTCCTTCTCGTCCAGGCGCTGCACCGTCTCCGGCCCGTCCGCCGGCGGGGCGTCGAGCAGTCCGTGGGCGGCGCAGTACTCGTCGTCGTACACCGTCTCCAGGTAGCGCTGCGGCCCGTCCGGAAAGACCGCCGCGATACGGGTGCCGGCCGGCTCGGTGCGGCTGAGCCAGCCCGCCACCAGCGCGACCGCTCCCACGCTCCAGCCGCCGGTGGCGTAGTGCGAGGCCGCCAACTGGCGGCAGGTCCACACCGCTTCGCCCGGCGTGACCCAGTGCACCTCGCTGAACTGCCCGTAGGCGACATTGCGCGGATAGATGCTGGACCCCAGCCCGCGCATCAGCCGGGGGCGGGCGGGCTGCCCGAAGATGGTCGAGCCGATGGTGTCGACGCCGACGAGGCGCAGCTCCGGGTAGAGCTGGCGCAGCACCCGGGACACCCCCGCGGAGTGCCCGCCGGTGCCCACGCTGCACACCAGCGTGTCGATGTGGCCGAGCTGGCCGGCGAGTTCGAGGGCCAGCGGCAGATAGGCCGCGGTGTTGTCCGGGTTGTTGTACTGGTCCGGGCACCAGGAGCCGGGGTGCTCGGCCAGCAGATGGGCGACCCGGTCGCGGCGCGCCTGCTGCCAGCCGCCGCTCGGGTGCGGCTCCGGCACGAGGTCGACCTGCGCCCCGTACGCGGTCAGCAGCCGGGTCATCGAGGGTTCCAGGCCGGGGTCGGTCACCAGGGTGACGGGGTGCCCGTACACCATTCCGGCGAGCGCCAGGCCCAGCCCGAGGGTCCCGCTGGTGGATTCGATGATGCGGCCACCGGGCCGCAACTCGCCGCGGGCACGGGCGCGTTCGACCATGTGGAGGCCGGGACGGTCCTTGATACCGCCCGGATTACGGCCCTCCAGCTTGGCCCAGAAGCCGCGGCCGGGCGGGGTGAGCGGTGCGGAGATGTGCAGAACGGGGGTGTTGCCGACGAGGCCGGACATGCCGGAGACGACGCGATCGGGCCGGCCCGGCGTCGGGTCGGGGTGCGGGGGAAGAGTGGGAGAGGTGGGAGAGAGGGGAAGAGACTGCATGAGTCGCTCTCATTCGGTGAGCGTGGACAAGGGCGCTCATCTCGCGCGCCGGACCGGTCGGCACGGCGCGCGGCGGCCGGCGTGGCCGGCCGCAGGGGCGGCTCCTATCTCCGGCACCGGCACAGGGCCTCGAGCGTGGACCGCCCGCCGCGCACCCGTCCGCACGGCACGGCCCCGTTCCGTGCAGGCGGCCCCCGCAACGCCACGGCCGGTACGAGGGCGGCCATCGGCGCGCCGCCCCCGTCCCCCGTGGCCGCCCGCCCCTGCGGAATCCGGCCGACCGGTCCGGGGTCGCACCCGGCATGCGAACCGTCCGGATCCGTGGCCTCCTGGGCCGCCGACGCCGGTTCCACGGCCCCCGTAGCCGAGGCATGGCGCTCCGCGGACACGGCCGGGGGACGCACCGGGCGATGGTGGTCGTCGACGCCCGCACCGGAACACGGAAGAACCGTCAACAACAGCCCGCCGAGGAGCAGGAGTACGGGGATCACCCCACGCGGCCACGGGCATGGGTGAGCAGGGGAGCGAAGCGACACGGGTCCTCCGTGACAGCAGGCAGCGGGCAGCGGATTCAGCAGGCACTGGCGGAAGTTGGCGCCAATCGGCCGTAATCGGCTGTAATCAGCCGTAATCAGCTGGAAATCTAAACCTGTTGAACGACAGAACCCGTTGCGCTTCGCCATACAGGCAGGGTCGACGCACCGCCGACCGGCCCGAACCGGCCCCGGACAGCAGCACGCACCGGAGCTCCGGCCGTCGGCGTGGCGCACGGAAGGGTCGGTTCGGCGCCCTGCTGCGGCTGCCCCGAGAGGCAGAGTTCGGAGGAGTGCGAGGGGGAATGGTGCGCGGGGGAATGGTGCGCGGGGTGATCACTGTCGGCGCCGTCGACCGCCGCGGCAACCGACACGACGGACCCGGCGGGCACGGCACCGGCCCCATGCCCCTCCGCGCTCTCCGCGCACGCACCGTGCGCCATGATCACGCTGAACAGCAGCAACAGGGCCGGCCACAGCAGCCGGAACGGGACCGCTGAACCGCGGTCCCGCACGCTGCGAAGGGACGACCGTGCCGTTGCCATGACGCGAGCGTAACCGGAACGGGCACCAAGTGATGGAATTCCCTTGCCGGATGACAGAATTCGACCGGTCAGCAGACCGGTATCAGGCCAGGGACATCACGGTGCCGGTCGGCACGCCCGCCAGGGCCGGTCAGCCGGACAGCCGAGGCAGGACCTTGTCCGGAGTGAGGGGCAGATCGCGCAACCGGACGCCGGTGGCATGCCATACCGCGTTGGCGACGGCCGCCGCGGTGCCGACGATGCCGATCTCGCCGATGCCCTTGCTGCCCATGGGGTTGAGGTGCGGATCGTCCTCGTCGAGCCAGTGCGCCTCGATGACGGGGGCATCGGCACAGGCCGGTACGTGATAGGAGGCCAGGTCGCACTCGGTGAAGTCGCCGAAGGCGGGGTCCAGGCTGCTGCCCTCGGTCAGCGCCATGCCCAGGCCCATGGTCATGCCGCCGGTGAACTGGGAGCGAGCGGTGCGGGAGTTGAGGATGTGGCCGGCCGCGAACATGCCCAGCAGGCGGCGCACCCGTACCTCTCCGGTGACGGTGTCGACCTGCACCTCGGCGAACTGGGCGCCGAAGGAATGCCGGGCGTACGGGCTTCGCGCGGCCGTCTCCTCGTGGGTGTCGGCGGTGACCGTGATCCCCTTGGGCGACGGCGGCCCCTGGTGCTCGAGCAGTCGCGCCGCCAGCACCGTGGCGGCCTTGTGGACGGCCCAGCCCCAGGATCCGGTGCCCGCGGAGCCGCCGGCCAGGAAGGCGGGCGGCAGGTCGCTGTCGCCGATCTCGATCCGTACGCGCTCCTCGGGGACGCCCAGCGCGGCGGCGGCGACCTGGGCGAGGACGGTCCGGGCGCCGGTGCCGATGTCGGTGGCGTTGATGCGGATGCGATAGCTGCCGTCGGCGGCGGCGTGCGCCTCGGCCTCGCTGCCCACGATGAGGACGGGGTAGGTGGATGCGGCAACGCCCGTGCCGACCAGCAGGTCTCCCTCGCGGCGTACGCCCGGCCGCGGATCCCGCGGCAGCCAGCCGAACCGCTCCGCGCCCGCCCGCAGACACTCCACGAGATGCCGGCTGCTGAAGGCGAGACCGCTGTCCGGCTCCGTCTCCGGCTCATTGCGCACCCGCAGCTCCACGGGGTCGATGCCGAGCTGCACGGCGAGTTCGTCGACGGCGGACTCCAGGGCGTACATGCCGGGGGCCTCGCCCGGGGCGCGCATCCAGGACGGGGTGGGGACATCG
Organism: Streptomyces sp. NPDC048483; assembly: GCF_040651455.1. Taxonomy (NCBI): domain Bacteria; kingdom Bacillati; phylum Actinomycetota; class Actinomycetes; order Kitasatosporales; family Streptomycetaceae; genus Streptomyces; species Streptomyces sp. NPDC048483. The sequence continues at coordinate 6,513 of NZ_JBEZJZ010000142.1, read as the reverse complement.
AGCGCGGCGACGCGGTGCGTGGTGCGGCTGTGGGGCGAGCGGTACATGATGCGGGCGGGGACGGCGGCCTGCTCGACGAATTCCGTGAGCGTGGAGGTGTGGGTGGCGCTCTCGTGCGCGAGGGCGGTGAGGACGCCGTCGGTTCCCGCGCCCAGCCGTACGCGCTGGAGCGTGGGCGCCCGGTGGCCGACGACCGCGGGCATCTGACGGCGCGGCAGGGCCAGCTTGACCGGGCGGCCGGTGCATCGCGCGGCCATCGCGGCGAGGACGACCTGCGGGCGGGGCGTCCCCTTGGAGCCGAAACCGCCGCCGACGTGCTCGGAGATGACGGTGACGTCGTCCTTGCCGAGCTTGAACAGGGCCGCGAGGTCGTCGCGCACCCTGGTGGAGCCCTGGCTGGTGTCGTGGACGGTCAGATGGCCGTCGTTCCAGCGGGCGGTGGAGGCGTGCGGCTCCATGGGGTGGTTGTGGAGCGGGGGCACGGTGTAGGTCGCATCGACGGTGACGGGCGCGGCCGCGAACGCCGCGTCGAAGTCCCCGCGTTCGCGGCTGCCCGGATAGCCGCCGTTGGCCTTTTCGGGCGCGTACAGGTGCGGGTGGCCGACGGTCAGCCGTACGTCGTACCCGGCGGTGTCGTACGAGACGCGGACCGCTTCCGCCGCCGCGCGGGCCGCTTCGAGGCTGTCGGCGACGGCGAGGGCGACATACCAGCCGCGGTGCGGGACCCGGTCCTCCTGCAGCACGGCCAGCGTCGGGTCGTCGGGGACGGCGAGGCGGGGCGCGTTCTCGTGCGTCAGCACCGCACAGACGCCGGGCAGGGCCAGCGCCTCGGCGGTGTCCACGGCGGTGACCCGGCCGCGCGCGACGGTCGCGGGAACCGGCCAGGCGTAGGCGCAGCCCGGCGGGGTGTGCTCAAAGGCGTAGCGGGCGGCACCGGTGACCTTCTCCCGCCCTTCCCGGCGGACAAGCGGTTCACCGAGGGGACGCGGGGGCGGTCCGAGGGGGAACGGGGCGGGGGGCATGGGGCGGGTCCTTGGAGTGGGGGGTGGTCGCGGGCTGGTGACAGGGGTCCGGGGGCCGTCGGCCCGTCCGGCACATCAGGTGCGTGCGGCGAGGTCGGCCAGCACGCCGACCGTCAGATTCCGGGCCAGGGTGACCTTGAAGCCGTTCTCGCGCAGGGGGCGGGCGGCGGCGAGTTCGGCGTCGGCGGCGCGGGCGAAGGTGTCCGGGGTGGCGGCAGCGCCGTGCAGCACCCCTTCGGCCGCGCGGGCCCGCCACGGCCGGTGCGCGAGCCCGCCGTACGCCAGCGCCGCATGCCGGACGGTGCCGTCCCGTACGTCGAGCACCGCGGCCACGGAGACCAGCGCGAAGGCGAACGAGGCGCGGTCGCGGGCCTTGCGGTAGCGCGAGTGCGCACCGGGGCGGCCGGGCGGCAGCTCGACGGCGGTGATCAGTTCACCGGCCCGGATCACCGTGTCGTGCTCCGGACGGTCGCCGGGCAGCCGGTGGAAGTCGACCGCCGGCACACGGCGTTCGCCGTCGGGGCCGTGCAGGTGAACGGTGGCCTCCAGGGCGGCGAGGGCGACCGCCATGTCCGACGGCTGGGTGGCGACGCAGTGCTCGGAGTGCCCCAGGACGGCGAGATCGCGGTGCGCGCCCTCGCGGGCCGGGCAGCCGGTGCCCGGAGCGCGCTTGTTGCACGGCTTGGCCGCGTCCTGGAAGTAGGCGCAGCGGGTCCGCTGCAGCAGGTTTCCGCCGGTGGTCGCCGTATTCCTCAACTGCCCCGAGGCACCGGCGAGCACCGACTGCGAGAGAACGGGGTACCGGTCGCGTACCGCGGCATCCGCGGCGAGGTCGCTGTTACGGACCATCGCGCCGATCCGCAGCCCGCCGTCCGGCAGCTCCTCGATACGGTCCAGCGGCAGCCGGCTGACATCGATGAGCAGCCGCGGCGTCTCCACCCCGAGCTTCATCAGATCGACGAGGTTGGTCCCCCCGCCCAGAAACTTCGCCCCGGGCCGCTCCCCCGCAACCCGTACGGCCTCGGCCACGCTCCCGGCCCGTACATATCCGAACGGCTTCACGCCCCCACCTCCGCACCGCTGACCTCGCCGACGGCATCACCGACCGCTTCGACGATGCGGGGATAGGCGCCGCACCGGCACAGGTTCCCGCTCATCCGCTCGCGGATCTCGTCGGCGGTGAGCTCCACCGGGGCCCCGGAGTCCGCGTCGTAGGGGGTGACATGCGACGGGAATCCCTCCGCGGCCTCGCCGAGCACGCCGAGCGCCGAACAGATCTGGCCGGGGGTGCAGTAGCCGCACTGCAACGCGTCCCGCTCGAGAAAGGCTTCCTGCAGCGGGTGCAGCCGCTCCCCGTCGGCGAGGCCCTCGACGGTGGTGATCCGCCGCCCGTCCTGCGCCACGGCCAGCAGCAGACAGCTGTTGGACCGCCGCCCGTCGACCAGCACCGTGCACGCGCCGCACTGCCCGTGGTCGCAGCCCTTCTTGGCGCCGGTGAGATCGAGGCGCTCGCGCAGGACGTCCAGGAGCGTGGCCCGGTGATCCACGGTCAGGGTGTACGTCGTCCCGTTCACCCGCAGAAACAGCTCGGAATGCACCCCGTCCACCGACCGCGCGGCGCCGGCGCCGACCGCCGGCTGCTTACTGGGCTCCACTGCCTCACGCCTTTCCGATCCGCCGCGGCCCGGTCCGGGCCGGGCTCGTCCCGTCCGGCCTGGTCCCGTCCGTCTCCCTGGTCCCTGGCCCCTGGCCTCCTGCTATCGGCTCTCCAGCTGCAGCTGGACCTCCTGCTCCTGGTCACCGGCGGCCGTACCGACGATCCGCACAGCGAAGGCGTGCGCCAGGCTCTCGCGCAGCCGGGCCACCGCCCAGTAGCCGCCCTGGAGGTCGACCGTCACCGGCGCGCTCAGTGGTCGCGGCGCGGCCTCGGCCCGTAGTTCGCTGACATCAACGGTCGCGGTCCACACCGTCGCGCTCGCCCCGGCCACCTCCGTGGGCACATCGTCCGCGGCCCGGTCGGAGGCAAAGGACTCACGCAACGCGCTGAAGACCGCATGCGCGTCGTTCGTCGCACAACCGACGACCTCCACCACGACCTCGTCCGGGTGTTTCGCGTCTGACGCCTGTTCCGCTCTGTTCACCGGATTTCTCCCAGGAGGCTCCGCCCTTTAGGGCGGGGAGGAATGGGTCCTTGGGGCGGAGCCGCGAAGCGGCGGAGTTCTCTGCACATCTTCTCTGACCTGCGCTTTCCTTCGTTGTCAGTGGGCCTCTGTAGGTTGATTAACATGACGACGGCACAGGGAACGGATGAGGGGGGGCCGGGCACGCCCGGTACACCTTCCGGCTTCGTGTGTCGTCCACCGCGCTCGCCCAGCTGGATGCGGAGTGGGCGCGGTGAATGGGGTCTCCCCTGCTCGAGCGGAGCCGAGAGCTGGGGGAAGGGTGTGGAACGAGTGCGTGGCGATGTCCCGCAAGGTCCATGCCGCGAATAAGGCCGCCGATGAGAGGGTGACGTGCGGCCCGGCGCAGCTGACAAGTTGCTGACCGAGGCCCGCCGGTCGATGACATGGCTGCGTGAGGGTGCTTCGGTGCCGCAGCAACAGATCATCCGGGACTTCGCCAAGTCCCGCGCCAAAGCCCTCAAGGACATCAAGGGCAAGCTGCCCATGCGGCAGCGGGCCGGGATGCCGCGCATCAAGCGGAAGCGTGAGGCCGCGCCGTCGCTGAACTACACGCAGCGCGGATTCCGAATCAAGGAGGGGCGTCTCCACCTGGCGGGCAGCATCGCCCTGACCGTGGTGTGGTCCAGGGACCTTCCCACCGCACCCACGTCCGTGCGCGTGTACCAGGACAGCCTCGGGCACTGGTACGCGAGTTTCGTTGTTGCCACCGAACTGCAGCCCCTGCCCGCGACCGGCCGGGTGATAGGCGTGGACTGGGGGGTCAAGGAGACTGCGACCACCACCAGCGACGCCCACGACCTCCCGCACGCCGGACACGGGAAGACAGCCGCGCAGCGCCTGGCCCGCTATCAGCGGATGATGTCCCGGCGCCGGACCCCGAAGAACCGGCCCGACACCACCGGCTACCTCAAGGCCCGCAAGGCTGCGGCGAAGGCGTCGAAGAAGATCGCCCGGCAGCGGCAGGACACCGGCCGCAAGTGGGCCAGGACGGTAGTGCGTGATCACGATGCTCTGGCTGTTGAGGACTTCCGGCCGAAGTTCCTCGCGAAGTCGACCATGGCTTGCAAGGCGGCAGACGCCGCGATCGGTGCCACCAAAGCCGCTCTGGTCGAGATGGCTCGCAAGCACGGCAGGACCGTGCACCTGGTACACCCTGCGCACACCACCATGGACTGCGCACACTGCGGAGCGAGAGCCAAGCACGCACTCCCCCTTTCCGAGAGAACGTATAGGTGCACCGCGTGCGGAGCGATGTCCCCCAGGGACAAGAACTCCGCTCGCGTGATATCCCCCAGCTACCGCTGGGAGGTGCCCCCACGTCCGGGCTGGTCTCAACCCGGCTAGTGCTGATCTTGTAAGACCTGCCACCTGCTAGGAGTCAGGCGAAGTGAGCTAGGAATCCCCCTCCTTTAGGAGGGGGAGGTTTCAATGTCGGGGCCTTCCTCTGGGAGCCGAACGCTTCCAGGCTCGCCCCATGGCCCGCCGTGTGCGACCGGAGACTCGAACGAGTGGTTTAAACGGGCGCAACTTCTCCGCACCACCCCAGAGCATTACTGTCAGTAATCGACGAGTGCGCTCGGCGATCGGGGCGAGGCGATCGGGCCCAGATCCGGACACGCCCCGCTGAGCCGTACGGACCCCCATGGTTGCCACGGGCATCGATCGGCCGGATCATCCCGTACCGAGGACGGAACGAAAGACGAATACCACCACCCCACCACGAGGGAGAGTCGCCATGGCGGAGACGGGGGAAGTCGGCGTGCGGGGGCGCTGTGCGCCTGGTTTCGAGGGTGTGCGGGAGGCCTTCGAGCGGAATTTCCGGGTGCACGGGGAGGTGGGCGCGTCGGTGGCGGTGACCGTGGACGGGGAGGCGGTCGTCGATCTGTGGGGCGGTCATGCGGATGAGGCGCGGACGCGGGCCTGGGGACACGACACGCTGGTGAATGTCTACTCGACGTCCAAGGGGATGACCGCGCTGTGCGCCCATCTCCTCGTGGACCGGGGCGAGTTGGACCTGGATGCGCCGGTCGCGCGGTACTGGCCGGAGTTCGCGCAGGCGGGTAAGCACGACATACCCGTGCGCTGGCTGCTGAGCCACCGCGCCGGGATGATCGCGCCGCGCCGGCCGCTGGCCGCCCGGTATGCCTATGACTGGGATTACGTGTGTGCCGCGCTGGCCGCCGCGCCGCCCTGGTGGGAGCCGGGCACCGCACAGGGGTATCACGCGGTGACGTTCGGGTACCTGGTGGGCGAGGTGGTCCGGCGGATCAGCGGGCAGTCGCTCGGTGCGTTTCTGCGGAGTGAGATCGCGGAGCCGCTCGGGGCGCGGGTGTTCATCGGTACACCGGCCGAGGAGCATGCGCGGTGTGCGGAGATGGTGGGGCAGCTGGACGAGGCGCGGCTCGCCGAGCGGTTTCCGGGCGTTCCGAAGCCGCCGTTCCATGCGCTGTCCGATCATCCGCTGGCCGTGGTGATGCTGGCGCTGACGTACATCCCCACCGGGGACGTCAACAGCGCCGCCTATCGCGCGGCCGAGATCCCGGCGGGCAATGCGCACGCCTCGGCGCACGGTCTGGCCACCGTCTACGGCGCGCTGGCGGCCGGGAAGCTCGTACGGCCCGCCACCTTGGAGGCGATGCGGGAGGCGCAGAGTCTGCCCCATGAGCCCGATCTGACGATCGATGCGCTCGCGCCGCCGGGGACGGAGCGGCGGTGGGGGCTGGGTTTCACGCTCAATCATCAGCGGCAGGCCGGCCCCAATCCGCGCGCGTTCGGGCATGGCGGCGCGGGCGGCTCGTACGCCTTCGCGGATCCGGAGAACGGCCTGTCCTATGCGTATGCGATGAACAAGTACGGCAGCGGCGCCACCGGTGATGCCGATCCGCGCAACTTGGGGCTGATCGCGGCAACGTACGAGGCCTTGGGGAGGGTGCGCGGCTGACGAGTGGCGGGGCGGGGGTGGGAAACCGGCCGCCGGGCGGCGGCATCCCGGTACCGAGCGGCAACACCCCGGACGCGCCACGCCCGAAAAATCCTTGCACAGTGCAATACTTCTCCCGGGTCGCACACTGTCGGTGTTCCCTCCCGGTCCTCCGGCCGCGCGACCGCCACGGCGCGTCCGGAGACGCGGGACACGGCCGGTTTCGGGGCCGGCCGTGTCATCGGCCCACGGCCCGTCCGACGCGCCGTCCCGCACAGCCCTGACGACAGGGCCTAACTGATCGTTTCAGAATGCGGTTCGTAGTCGTCGCAAGCAGATGATGGAGCAGGCGAGTTCGAGTAGTGCCTGGTGGAGGTCTGCGCGTATC
>NZ_JBEZJZ010000141.1:0-17744 GCF_040651455.1 Streptomyces sp. NPDC048483 | reverse complement strand
GCGGCACGGCGTGCTGCCGAAGACCCTGTATGCCGAGGAGCCCTCCGCCCACGTGGACTGGTCGGCCGGCGCGGTGCAGTTGCTGACCGAGCCCCAGCCGTGGCCCGAGGCGGACCGGCGGCCGCGACGCGCCGGTGTGTCCTCCTTCGGCATCAGCGGCACGAACGCCCATCTGATCCTTGAGGCGGCCCCCGCGCCCGCCACCGCCGAGCTGCCGGCCGGCGGCGACGAGCCGACCGTCACCGAGCCCGAAGAGCCGGGCACCGGCCTGGTTCCGTGGGTGCTGTCCGCACGTACCGCCCCGGCGCTGCGCGCCCAGGCGGCGCGGCTGCTGTCCCACCTGGACGGCGCCGAGGCGGACGGCGCCGAGGTGCAGCCGCGCCGACTCGGATGGTCACTGGCCGGCACCCGAACGGCCTTCGAGCACCGCGCCGCCGTGGTGGACGACGACCCCGTCGGCCTGCGGGCCGGGCTCGCCGCCCTGGCCGAGGGAACGCCGGTGCCCCAGGTGGTGACGGGCACGGCCGCGCCCGGACTGACCGACGGCAAGGTGGTGTTCGTCCTGCCCGGGCAGGGCTCGCAGTGGCCCGGCATGGCCACCGAACTGCTGGCCTCCTCCGAGACGTTCCATGCCGCGCTGACCGAATGCGACCAGGCCCTGCGGCAGTTCACGCACTGGTCCGTGCTCGACGTGCTGGCCGGCGAACCGGGCGCGCCCGACATCGAGCGGGTCGACGTGGTGCAGCCGGTGCTGTTCAGCGTGATGGTCTCGCTGGCTCGGCTGTGGCAGTCCTACGGTGTCGAGCCCGACGCCGTCGTCGGCCACAGCCAGGGCGAGGTCGCCGCCGCCTACCTCAGCGGGGCACTGTCCCTCGCCGACGCGGCCCGGATCATCGCGCTGCGCAGCCTCGCCATGACTTCGGCGAACGGCCAGGGGGAGATGGCCTCGCTGATGCTGCCCGCCGACGAGGTCGGCCGCCGGCTGGTCAAGTGGGGCGGCGCGCTGTCCATCGCCGTCATCAACGGCCCGTCCTCCGTGGTGGTGTGCGGCGACAGCGACAACCTCGCCGAGCTGATCGCCGAATGCGAGGCCGAGGACATTCGCGTACGCAAGGTGCGCGGGGTCAACCTGGCCGCCCACTCGCCCGCGGTCGAGGGCCTGCGCGAACACCTGCTGCGGGAACTGGCCCCGGTCGACCCGCGCCCCGGCACGGTGCCGATCTATTCCACCGTCACCGGCGCCGCACTGGACGTCCCCGCGGACGCCGACTACTGGTACCGCAACGTGCGCGAGCCCGTGCGCTTCGAACAGGCCACCCGGGCGCTGATCGCCGACGGATACACGACGTTCATCGAGATGAGCCCGCACCCATTGCTCATCTCGGCCGTTCAGGAGACCGCGCAGGACGCCGAGACCGCCGTGATCACCATCGGCTCCCTGCGGCGCAACGCCGGCGGGCCGCGCCGGTTCCTCACCTCGCTCGCCGAGGGCCACACCAGGGGCCTGCGAATCGACTGGTCCCGCGAGTTCGGCCCGGACACCGCCACCGTGGAGCTGCCGACCTACGCGTTCCAGCGCGAGCGGTACTGGCCCAGCGCCGTGGGACGAGCCGCCGCCGCCGACGACGGCGTGCGCGACCCGGCCGAGGCCCAGTTCTGGGAGGCCGTGGACGGCGAGGACCTCGACGCCCTGGCCGGCACACTGGCCGTCGAGGACGCGGAGGCTCTGCGTACGGTGGTTCCCGCGCTCTCCTCGTGGCGGCGCAGGCACCGCGAGCAGTCCACCGTCGACAACTGGCGCTACCGGACCCGCTGGAAGCCACTGAACGGCGGCGGCACGGCAGCCGCGCCGCAGGGGACCTGGCTGATCGTCACCCCGGCCGGCGCGGGCGCCGACGACCTCGCCGGCGCCTGCGCCCGGGCCCTGGCCCGGCACGGCGTGCACACCCTGACCGTGGAGATCACCGACCAGGGCGAGGAGCGTGCGGCGCTCGTCGCCCACCTGTCCGAGACCACGGCCGCCCTTCAGGTGGCGGGCGTGCTGTCCCTGCTCGCTCTGGACGAGCGGCCGGCACCCGGCGCGCCCTCGGCGACGACGGGTCTGATCGGCACCGCCACCCTCGTACAGGCGCTGGCCGACGCCGCCGTCGACGCCCCGCTGTGGCTCGCCACCCGGGGCGCCGTCTCGGTCGGCCGCGCCGATCGCCTCACGAACCCGGACCAGGCACCGGTCTGGGGGCTGGGCCGGGTCGCCGCCCGCGAACTGGCCCACTGCTGGGGAGGGCTGATCGACCTTCCCGAGTCGCTGGACGAGCGCGCCGCGGACCGGCTCGTCGCCGCGCTCGCCGGAGACGACGACCAGGTCGCCATCCGTTCCACCGGAGTGTTCGGCCACCGGCTGCTGCACGACCCGCTCGGCGACCGCGAGCCCACACGGGACTGGACCCCAAGCGGCACGGTGCTCATCACCGGCGCCACCGGCGCGGTAGGCACCCACATCGCCCGCCGGCTGGCCCGCGACGGAGCCGAACACCTGCTGCTGCTCAGCCGACGCGGTCCGAACGCCCCCGGCGCGGACGCGCTGGAGAGCGAGCTCACCGCGCTCGGCACGCGCGTCACCCTCGCGGCCTGCGACGCGGCCGACCGTGACGCACTCGCCGACGTCATCGGCCGGCTGCCCGCGGACAAGCCGCTGACGGCCGTCATCCACGCCGCCGCCGTGCTGGACGACGGCGTCATCGACGGGCTGACCCCCCAGCGGTTCGAGACGGTGCTGCGGCCCAAGCTCCTGGCCGCCCGGCACCTGCACGAGCTCACCAAGGGCCTCGAACTGTCGGCCTTCGTGCTGTTCTCCTCGATCGCCGACACCCTCGGCAACGCCGGGCAGGGCAACTACGCGGCCGCCAACGCCTACCTGGACGCCCTGGCCGAACAGCGCCGCGCCGACGGCCTCCCGGCCACCTCGATCGCGTGGGGAGCGTGGGCCGACAGCCAGGCCACCGAGGGGACCGCCGGACGGCACCGCGAACGCCGAGGCATCGCCGCGGCCATGGACCCCGCGCTCGCCATCACGGCGCTGCGGCGCGCGCTCGACCACGACGACACCCGCGTCGCGATCGCCGACCTGGACTGGTCCCGGCTCGCCGCCGGGCACACGAACCGGCCCGACGCCTTCCTCGCCGACCTCCCCGAGAACCGGCGGGCACAGTCGGCGCCCACCGCCGAGGCCGTGGTCCAGCCCGATCTGGCCCGGCGACTGGCCGAACTGCCCGAGTCCGACCACGGGCAGGCCGTACTGGACCTGATCCAGGCGCAGGCCGCCGCCGTACTGGGGCACTCCTCGGCAGCCGCGGTGCCCGCCGACCGCCCGTTCCGGGAGCTCGGATTCGACTCGCTGACCTCCGTGGAGTTCCGCAACCTTCTCGGCACCGCGACCGGGCTGCGGCTGCCGGTGACCCTCGTCTTCGACCATCCGACGCCGCAGGCGCTCGCCGCCCACCTCTTGCGGCAGGTGCTCGGCGAGGAGCCCGAACCGCAGGCACGGCCGCAGACCGCCACCGCCGTCGAGGCCGACGAGCCGATCGCGATCGTCGCCATGGGCTGCCGCTTCCCCGGCGGGGTGCGCACCCCGGAGGAACTGTGGGATCTGCTGGCCACCGGCGGCGACGCCATCGGCCCGTTCCCCGCCGAACGCGGCTGGGACCTGGAGCGGCTCTACTCCCCGGACGGCAGCAGGCCCGGCACGAGCTACGTCCGCGAGGGCGGATTCCTCAGCGATCCGGGCGAGTTCGACCCGGGGCTGTTCCGAATATCCCCCCGCGAGGCCCTGTCGATGGACCCCCAGCAGCGGCTGCTGCTGGAGACGGCCTGGGAGACCTTCGAACGCGCCGGCATCGATCCGCTGTCCCTCCAGGGCAGCAGGACCGGCGTCTACGTCGGCACCAACTACCAGGACTACCCCGGTCTGCTGCACCAGGCCGACAGCGCCGACGAAAGCTTCATGGTCACCAGCAGCGCGGCCAGCGTCATCTCCGGCCGGCTGTCCTACACCTTCGGTCTCGAAGGCCCGGCCGTCACCGTCGACACCGCCTGCTCGGCCTCCCTGGTGGCACTGCACCTTGCCTGCCAGGCACTGCGGCAGGGCGACTGCTCGCTGGCCCTGGCAGGCGGTGCGACGGTGATGTCCACTCCGACCATCTTCGTCGGCTTCAGCAGGCAGGGCGGCCTCGCCCCCAACGGGCGGTGCAAGACGTTCGCCGCCGCCGCGGACGGCACCGGCTGGGGCGAAGGCGCCGGCGTGGTGCTGCTGGAACGGCTCTCCGATGCCCGGCGCAACGGGCACCCGGTCCTGGCGGTGGTGCGCGGCTCCGCCGTCAACCAGGACGGCGCGTCCAACGGCATCAGCGCGCCCAACGGCCCCTCGCAGCAGCGGGTCATCCGCCAGGCGCTGGCCAACGCGCGGCTGTCGGCCACCGACGTCGACGTGGTGGAGGCGCACGGTACGGCCACCACCCTGGGCGACCCGATCGAGGCACAGGCACTGCTGGCCACGTACGGGCAGGGACGGGACGAGGACCGGCCGCTGTGGCTCGGCTCCATCAAGTCCAACATCGGCCACACCCAGGCAGCCGCCGGCATCGCCGGGGTGATGAAGACGGTGCTCGCCCTGCGCCATGCGACGCTGCCGAAGACACTGCACGTCGACGAGCCGACGCCGCACGTCGACTGGACCGCCGGGAACGTACGGCTGCTGACCGAGACCACCGTGTGGCCGGAGACGGGTCGGCCACGTCGCGCGGGCATCTCCGCCTTCGGCATCGGCGGCACCAACGCCCACGCACTGCTGGAACAGGCCCCCGAGACGGAGCCCGCCACCACGCCGGACGCGCCCGCCGTGCTGCCGGACGCGGCAGTGCGGCCGGCCGGACCGCTCGGCACGCCCGAGCACCGTACCGGCGCGGCCCAGGGGAGCGGCCTGCCGGTGACACCGTGGGTGCTGTCCGGCGATTCCGCCGCCGCCCTGCGCGACCAGGCCGGCAGGCTGCACACGTTCCTCGCCGAGCACGACCGGCTGCGGCCCTGCGACATCGGGTTCTCCCTGGCCACCACCCGTGCGGGCCTGGCACACCGGGCCGTTGTCACCGGCCGGGACCGCGAGCAACTGCTCGGCGGTCTCGCCGCGGTGGCCGCCGGGCGGCCGGCCGCGGATGTGGTCACCGGCACCGTCGCCGACCGGGGACGGCTGGCGGTGATGTTCTCCGGCCAGGGGTCGCAGCGGATCGGCATGGGCAGCGGGCTCGCGGCCGCCTACGGAACATTCGCCGACGAACTGGACGCGGTGTGCGCCCGACTGGACGAACACCTCGACCGGCCCGTGCGCGACGTCATGTGGTCCGGTGAAGCCGACGAGCTGAACCGGACCGTGTACGCCCAAGCGGCGCTGTTCGCGGTCGAGGTCGCCCAGTACCGGCTGCTGGAGTCCTGGGACATCCGGGCCGACGTGCTGCTCGGCCACTCCATCGGCGAACTGTCCGCCGCGCACGTCGCCGGCGTGCTGTCGCTCGATGACGCCGCCGCACTGGTGGCGGCCCGCGGCCGGCTGATGCAGGCACTGCCGGAGGGCGGGGCGATGCTGGCGGTGCAGGCCGGCTCGGACGAGGTGACGGCCGCGCTCGACGACACCGGTTCCCCGCTGGAGATCGCCGCGGTGAACGGGCCCGCCTCAGTGGTGGTCTCCGGAGCGGCGCCGGCCGTCGCGGAGTTCGAGGCGCTGTGGAACGGGCGGGGTCGCAAGACCCGACGGCTGCGCGTGTCGCACGCATTCCACTCGGCCCACATGGACGGCATGCTGGCGGAGTTCGCGAAGGCCGCCGAGGCGGTGACCTACCGGCCACCGCGCATTCCGGTCGTCTCCAACGTCACCGGGGCCTTGGTCGGCCCCGACGAGCTGTGCACCCCGGACTACTGGGTGCGGCAGGTGCGCGGCACCGTCCGGTTCGCCGACGGCGTGCGGGCCGCGGCGCAGGCAGGCGCCTCCACGTTCGTCGAGCTCGGCCCGGACGGGGTGCTCACCGTGTCCGCGCGGGAGACCCTCGCCGACGCGGGGACGCAGGACACGGGCCGCGAGCCGCTGATCATCGCCGCGCAGCGGGCCGATCGGGCCGAGGACCAGACCTTCCTGCGGGCGGCAGGCCACCTGCACGCCCAGGGCCGGGCCGTGGACTGGGCCTGTTGCTTCGACGCCGTCCACCCGCACAGAGTGCCGCTGCCCACCTACGCCTTCCAGCATCAGACGTTCTGGCCGAAGCCCCGGCACGCTCCCGCGCCCGCGATCGCCGGGGACTGGGCGGACGGCGGATTCTGGTCGGCGGTCGAACAGCAGGACCCGGCCGCGGTGGCCGACATCCTCGGGCTGGACAGCCAGGACGCGCTGGAGGCGGTGCTTCCGGCGATGGCCACCCACCGCCGCAAGCTTCAGCAGCAGTCCACGCTGGACCGGTTGCGCTACCGGGTCGCATGGCGGCGCATGACCGAACTCGCACCCGACGACCGGACTCCCACGCCGGGCCGTTGGCTGCTGGTGCTGCCGGCCGACGCCACCGGCCGTGGCCGAACGAGCGGGTACGACTGGGCCGACGCGGCCCGACGGCTCCTCGGAGCCGACACCGTCGAACTCGTCGTGGACCCCGCCCCGGACCGCGACCAGCTCGCGAAGCGGCTGGCGGAGGAAATCGGAACGGACGGCGTCCGCGGCATGCTCTCGCTGCTCGCCCTGGACGAGCGGCCCGACCCGGTGGTGCCCGCGGGAACGACCGCGACGCTGACCCTCATCCAGGCCCTCGGCGACGCCGGGATGGACGCGCCGCTGTGGCTGGCCACGCAAGGCGCTGTGTCGACCGGCCCGGACGACCCCGTGACCAGCCCCGCCCAGGCCATGGTCTGGGGCATGGGCAAGGTCCTCGGCCTGGAACACCCGCGGCGCTGGGGCGGCCTGGTGGACCTTCCCGCGGACGGCACGGACGGTGTCGAGGAGCTGCTGGCCCGGGTGCTGACCGGCGCCGGGGACGAGGACCAGCTCGCGGTGCGGCCCGGCGGCGCGTTCGTACGACGCCTGAGCCGTGCACCCATCGGTGCGGACGCGCTCGACGACCGGCACGGGGAGTGGAGTTCTTGCGGCACCGCACTAATCACCGGCGGAACCGGCGGGCTGGGCGCCGAGGTCGCGCGCTGGCTCGCCCGTACCGGAACCGAGCACCTGGTGCTGACCAGCCGAGGCGGCGCGCAGGCACCCGGCGCGGCCGAACTGGAGGCGGAGCTGTCCGCACTCGGCGCCCAGGTCACCATCGCCGCCTGCGACGTGGCCGACCGCACGGCGCTGGCCGCCCTGCTGGCCCGGCTGGCACGGAACGACAGCCCCCCGCTGCGTACCGTGGTGCACGCCGCCGGCATCAGCCTCAACAACACCCTCGTCGCCACCGACACCGCCGAGCTCGCCTCCGTGGCGACCGCGAAGGTGGCCGGCGCGGTCAACCTGGACGAGCTGCTGGGCGACGTCGAGCTCGACGCCTTCATCCTGTTCTCGTCGGTCTCCAGCACTTGGGGCAGCGGCGCCCAGGCAGGGTACGGCGCGGCGAACGCGTTCCTCGACGCCTTCGCGCAGTGGCGCCGCGCCCGGAGCCGCCCGGCGACCTCGGTGGCCTGGGGCGCCTGGGGCGAAGTCGGGATGATCAACCTCGACGGCAACATGGAATCGGCACGCCGGCTCGGGCTGCCCCTGATGCCGCCAGCCGTGGCGATCGCCGGGCTGGCCCTGGCGGTGCAGCGCGACGAGACCACCGTGACGATTGCCGACGTCGACTGGGCGGCCTTCGCACCGAGCTTCACCGTGGCCCGCCGCCGTCCGCTGCTCGACGAGGTGCCCGAGGTGCGGGCGACGCGCGAAACCGACGCCGCCACCGCGGAGGTCGCCGCGGACACCGCGGCACAGCTGCGGGCCCGGCTGGCCGAGGTTTCCGTACCGGAGCGGCGCCGGATACTGGCGGAGCTGACCGGCACCCACATCGCCGCCGTCCTCGGCTACGGCCCGGCCGAAGCCGTCGAACCCGATCGGCCGTTCCGCGACCTGGGCATCGACTCGCTGACCGCCGTCGAGCTGCACCACCAGATCAGCGCGGCCACCGGCCTGCGGTTGGCCACCACCCTGGTCTTCGACCATCCGACGCCCGCCGAGCTGGTCGACTTCGTCCTGGACGAACTGACGCACGCGACGGGCGACGCGAGCGGCTCGGTGCTCGGGGAACTCGACCGGCTGGAGGCCGCCCTCTCCACCGACCTGGAGGACGGCGCACGCGACGAACTCGCCGCGCGGCTGCAAACGCTGCTGTCGAAGCTCAACGCGGGCGGCGGCAGCGCCCCGGACGCCACGGCGAAGCTCGATGCGGCGACCGACGACGAACTGTTCGCACTCGTCGACAACGACCTCGGACTGCCCGGCCAGTCCGACCGGACGCGGGACTGAGCGGGCCGGCGAGGGGATACGGAAATGAGCAACGAGGACAAGCTCCGCGACTACCTGAAGCGTGTGATCGGGGAGTTGCAGCAGGCACGTCAGGAGAACAACGAGCTCCGGTCCCGGCAGCAGGAGCCGGTGGCCATCGTCGGGATGAGCTGCCGCTACCCCGGCGGGGTCAGCACCCCGCAGGACCTGTGGCGGCTGGTGGACTCCGGGGCGGACGGCATAGCGGAGCTCCCGGCCGACCGCGGCTGGGACCTGGACGCGCTCTACCACCCGGACCCGGACAACCCCGGCACCAGCTACGCCCGCGAAGCCGGATTCCTCTATGACGCGGGGGAGTTCGACGCCGGGTTCTTCCGCATATCGCCGCGCGAGGCGATGTCCATGGACCCGCAGCAGCGGCTGCTTCTGGAAGGCGCCTGGACCGCCCTGGAACACGCCCGCATCGACCCGGCCTCCCTCCGTAAAAAACCGGTCGGCGTCTACATCGGGTGCAGCGGAGGGGACTACACCACCATTCTGCTGGGTTCGGACGAACCGTCAGCGGGCCACATCAACACTGGCAACGCCTCCAGCCTGGTCTCCGGGCGGATCGCCTACACCTTCGGCTTCGAGGGCCCGGCGGTCACCGTCGACGCCGCCTGCGCCTCCTCCCTCGTCAGCCTGCACCTCGCGGCGCAGGCGCTGCGCTCGAGGGAGTGCTCGCTGGCGCTCGCGGGCGGCGTGACGCTGATGTGCACGCCGATGGCGCTGCTGGAGTTCTCCCGCCAGCGCGGGCTGTCCGCGAGCGGCCGATGCCGGTCCTTCGCCACCGCGGCCGACGGCACCGCATTCTCCGAGGGACTGGGCATGCTGGTCGTCGAGCGGCTCTCGGACGCGCGGCGCAACGGGCACCGCATTCTGGCGGTGCTGCGGGGCTCGGCGGTGAACCAGGACGGTGCGTCCAACGGCCTGACGGCGCCCAACGGCCCCTCGCAACGGCGGGTGATCCGGCAGGCGCTGGCCAACGCCGGGCTCTCGGCCGCCGACGTGGACGTGGTCGAGGCGCACGGCACGGGCACCAAGCTGGGTGACCCGATCGAGGCGCAGGCGCTCTTGGCGACGTACGGGCAGGGCCGGCCCGAGGGGCACCCGCTGCTGCTGGGGTCGATCAAGTCGAACATCGGCCACACCCAGGCCGCGGCCGGCGCCGCCGGGGTCATCAAGATGGTGGAGGCGATGCGGCACGGAGTACTGCCGGCCACGCTGCACGTGGACGAGCCGTCCGCGCATGTGGACTGGTCGGCAGGCGCCGTTGAGCTGCTGACCGAGGCCCGGCCGTGGCCACGGACGGGCCGGGCGCGCCGCGCGGCCGTGTCCTCGTTCGGGATCAGCGGTACGAACGCGCACATCATCCTTGAGGCGGCACCCGCCCCGGACAGTCCCGAGACCGCGGACGCGCCCGAAGCCGCAATGCCACCGCAACACCCGCTGCCGTGGGTGGTGTCGGCCAGGTCCGAGGCGGCCCTGCGGGGGCAGGCGCAGCGGCTGCACTCCTTCTTGACGGAGCGGAGCGAGCTGTCACCGGCGGATGTCGGCCTTTCGCTGGCGACGACTCGTGCAAGCCTCGAGCACCGCGCGGCCGTGATCGGCGAGGACCGGGAGACGTTGCTGACGGGGCTGGCGGCGCTGGCGAAGGACACGCCTGCCGCGGGCGTGGTGCGGGGACAGGCGGCGACACGCGGCGGCCGGGTGGGGGTGTTGTTCTCCGGCCAGGGTGCGCAGCGGCTCGGCATGGGCCGGGCGCTGTACGACCGGTTCCCCGTCTTCGCGGATGCCTTCGACGCGGCGTGCGGTGAGCTGGAGCGGGCGTTGGGTTCGTCCGTGCGCGGGGTGGTGTGGGGCGAGGACCAGGATGCGCTGAACCAGACGGTGAACGCGCAGGCCGGGTTGTTTGCGGTCGAGGTGGCGCTCTTCCGGTTGCTGGAGTCCTTCGGTGTCGCGCCCGATGTACTCATCGGTCATTCGGTGGGGGAGCTGGCGGCGGTGCATGTGTCCGGCGTGCTGTCCCTCGAGGACGCGTGCACGCTGGTGGCCGCGCGGGGTCGGCTGATGCAGGCGCTGCCCGAGGGCGGGGCGATGCTCGCCGTCCAGGCCCGCGAGGAGGAGATCGCACTACTGCTGGGTGAGACGGTGTCGCTGGCCGCCGTCAACGGGCCCGACTCGGTGGCCGTCTCCGGCGACGCCGACGCCGTCGAGGCCGTACGGGACTGGGCGCGGGAGCGGGGCCGCAAGACGAACCGGCTGCGCGTCTCGCACGCTTTCCACTCCCACCACATGGACGGGATGCTGGCCGAATTCGCCGAAGTCGCCGAGAAGTTGGAGTACCGGGTACCCGCGATTCCCGTCGTCTCCACGCTCACCGGTCGGGCGGCTTCGCGCGAGGAACTGTGCTCGCCCGGCTACTGGGTGCGCCAGGTGCGGGAGACCGTTCGCTTCGCCGACGCCGTCCGCGCCGCAGCCGACCAGGGCGTGACCTGCTTCGTCGAGGCCGGCCCCGACGGCGTACTGGCCGCGCTGGCCGAGGCCACCCTCGCCGAGAGCCGCGTCGACCACGTCTGCGTGGCCACCCAGCGCGCGGACCGCGACCCGGACCACACGCTGGTCACCGCCCTCGCCCGACTTCACGCCCACGGTGCCCCCATCACCTGGGATCCGCTCTTCACCGGCGCCCGGACGATCGGCCTGCCCACCTACGCCTTCCAGTACCGGCGCTACTGGCCACGGCCCCGTGCCCGCGGCGCCCGCGAGAGCGCCGTGGACACGCCGGGCGCGGTGGAGGAGAGGTTCTGGCAGGACGTCGCTCAGGGAAATGCCGACGAACTCGCCAACACCCTGGGCCTGCCGGACGGTTCCGCCCTGGAGCCGGTGTTGCCCGCCCTGTCGCAGTGGCATCGCACCGAACGTGAGCTGTCCGTGGTGGACGGCTGGATGTACCGCGTCGAGTGGCAGGCCACCACCGTGCCCGGCACGGCCGGGCTGTCCGGCACCTGGCTGGTCGTGTCCGACGACAACGCCCCGGACCTCGTGGCCGACTGCGAACCGGTGCTGAAGGAACACGGCGCCGACGTCCACGTCGTACGGCTGCCGGCCGACGCCGACCGCGAGGCGGTCGCCGGACTGCTGCGCGTCGCCCAGGCCGACGCGCAGGCGGGCAGACAGACCGATCCGACGTTCGCCGGGGTGCTGTCCCTGCTGTCGTCCGACGGCTCGGACGCGCAGCGGCGACCGGGCTCCGCCCTCCCCCTGGCCCTCCTCCAGGCGCTCGGCGACATCGGCGTCGACGCACCGCTGTGGACGACCACCCGGGGCACGGTCTCCACCGGACCCGCGGACCCGGTGACCGATCCCCTCGGTGCCCACATGTGGGGCCTGGGGCGGGTGGCTGCCGTGGAGCACCCCGACCGGCACGGCGGCCTCGTCGACCTCCCGGCCAAGCTCGACGACCGTGCGCGTCGCCTGTTCGCCGCCGTGCTCGCCGGCGCGGTCGAGGAGGACCAGGTCGCCGTTCGGCCCTCAGGACTGTTCGTACGAAGGCTGCAGCGGCTCCACACGGGGGCGCCGCGCCCGTCCACCGCCACCTGGGCCGAAGCGGCCGAGAGCCGGGCCGGGACCGCCCTGATCGTCGGCGGCACCGGAGCCCTCGACGCGCTCGCCGCCCGCTGGCTGGCCGGTGCCGGAATCGAACACCTCGTGCTCGTGTCCCGCAGCGGGGCCCAGGATTCCCGTGCGGCCCAGCTCGAGACGGAACTGGCCGAACCGGGCATCCGCACCACCGTCACCTCCTGCGACACGACCGACCGGGCGGCCCTCGCCGGGCTGTTGGACTCCCTCGCGGCGAAGGGTGAGCGGATACGGGCCGTGGTGCACGCACCCGGCCCCGACCTCCACACCTCGGACGACGGGTCGGTCACCGACGCCCCGGACGGCAGCCCGGACACCGGCGGCGTGCCGCTCACCGCGCGTGCCGCGCCGCGCCACGCCGCCCAGCTCCGATCCTGCATGCAGACCGCGGTGAACCTGGACGAACTCACCCAGGGGCTGGACCTCGCCGCCTTTGTGCTGTTCTCCTTCTTCGCCGGCACCGGAGCGATCGCCGGGCAGGCCGCGGAGGCCTCCACTGGGGCACTGCTCGACGCCCTGGCCCGCCACCGCCACGCCCGCGGGCTCCCCGCGACCTCCATCGCCTGGGGTCCGCGGGAGAAGGACGCCGGCACCGGCCGGCCCGCGCGGAACGGCGGGGAACACCGGCTGGGACTGCGCGCCATGCGACCGGACCTGGCCGTCGAGGGACTGCGCCGGGCGGTGGCCGACGGAGGCGCCTGCGCCGTCCTGGCCGACGTGGACTGGGACCGGTTCTGCGCCGTCACGGTCGGCTCCCCGGCCAACCGCTCCTATGACGAGCTGGTCTCACGTCCCGCCGCACCGGCCGACGGTGAGCCGCAGGGCGCCGCGTCGGCGCCGCAGCGCACGGCACGCGATGAGGAAGCCCTCAGCAGTGAGGGGGCCGTACTGGAGCTGGTGCGCGCCCACACCGCCGAGGTGTTGGGCCATGACGGTCCCGAACTCGTGGAGGCGGTACGGCCGTTCATCGAATTCGGCGTCGACTCGCTCACCGCCATGGAGCTCCGCAACCGGCTATCCGCCGCCACCGGCCTCCCGCTCCCGGCAGGCCTGGTCTTCGAGCACGAGACCCCCCGGGCGCTGGCCGCGCATCTGTACGCGGAGGCGGGTGGCGCCGCCACGTCGTCCTCCGCGCGGCGCGGTTCGGGATCCGGGCCGCTCGGCGAGATGTACCGCGAGGCGGTGCGGACCGACCGGGTCCGCGACTTCATGCTCACCATGGCGAGCCTGTCGGCGTACCGGCTCGCCTACCGCACGGTGGCCGAGGCGGGCGCGGTGCCACCTCCCGTCCGCCTCGCCCGGGGCGAGGCCGAGCCGCAACTCATCGGCTGCTGCGGCTTCGTGGCGACGTCCGGCCCGCACGAGTTCGTACGGTTCGCTTCGCCGCTGGGCGGGCGCCGCGACTTCTGGGCGCTCCCGGTTCCCGGCTACCGCGCCGACGAGCTGGTGGCCGCCGACCTCGACGCGCTGCTGGACGTGCAGGCCGACGCGGTCCGCCGGCTGACGGGCGACCGGCCCTTCGTCCTGATGGGCCACTCCGGAGGCGCGATCATCGCCCAGGCACTGGCCGGCCGCCTGGAAGAGCAGGGCACCGGCCCGGGTGCCGTCGTCCTCAGCGACATGTACGGGCCGGAGATCATGGACCGGCTCCTGAGCTGGGAGAAGGAACTGACCGAAGGCGTACTCGACCGTGATGGCGCATTCGTGTCCATCGACGACAACCGAATCACCGCGTCGGCGGCTCACTCGAAGCTGTTTGCCGACTGGCGGCCGAAACAGACCGCCGCACCGACCCTGCTGCTGCGGGCCACCGAACCGATGGGTGAGTGGTCCAGGGAAGACAGCTGGCAGGCCACCTTGGACTTCCCGCACACAGCGATCGACGTATCGGGAAACCACTTCACGATGATGCGCGAACACGCGGAGGAAGCGGCGCGGGCAGTCGATGACTGGATTGCCTCGATGTGGGTGGCGAACGAGTAAATGACCGGACAAAGTCACTGAGCATCTGGGGGACAACACCATGGCCAAGCACGCACTCATCACCGGAATCACCGGACAGGACGGCTCCTACCTCTCCGAGTACCTCCTCAGCGAGGGCTACGAGGTGTGGGGGCTGATCCGGGGGCAGGCGAACCCGCACCGGGCCCGCATCAACCGGCTGCTGCCCGACGTGCAGCTCGTCGACGGCGACCTGCTCGACCAGAGCAGCCTGGTCAAGGCCCTCGGCTTCGCGCAGCCCGACGAGGTCTACAACCTCGGCGCGATCTCGTACGTGCCGCTGTCCTGGCAGCAGACCGAACTGACCGGCGGGGTCACCGGCCTGGGCGTACTGCGCATGCTGGAGGCAATCCGCATGTTCAGCGGCTTCACGGGCTCCTCGACGCCCAGCGGCCAGCAGATCAGGTTCTATCAGGCGTCGTCCTCGGAGATGTTCGGCAAGGTGACCGAGACTCCGCAGCACGAGACGACGCACTTCCACCCGCGGAGCCCGTACGGCGTCGCCAAGACCTACGGGCACTTCATCACGAAGAACTACCGCGAGTCGTTCGGCATGTTCGGCGTCTCGGGAATCCTGTTCAACCACGAGTCGCCGCGCCGCGGCACCGAGTTCGTCACCCGCAAGATCACACTCGCGGCGGCCCGGATCAAGCTCGGTCTCCAGGCCAAGCTGCCGCTGGGCAACCTCGACGCCAAGCGGGACTGGGGCTACGCCGCCGACTACGTCCAGGCCATGCACCTGATGCTCCAGCAGGATCAGCCGCAGGACTACGTCATCGGCACGGGCGTGATGCACTCCGTGCGGGACGTACTCCAGATCGCCTTCGACGCGGTGGGGCTGGACTGGAACGAGTACGTGTACCTGGACCCGGCGCTGGTCCGCCCGGCGGAGGTCGACACCCTCTGCGCGAACCCGGCCAAGTCCGAGGCCGAGCTCGGCTGGAAGCCCAAGGTCGGCTTCCAGGAGCTGATCGAGCTCATGGTCGAGGCGGACGTGCGCCGCCAGTCCCAGCCCAACCGGGACGACTACCTGTTCAGCGACAGCTGAGGCATGCCGCCGAGCCGGAAGGCGGCCCGCGCAGCAGCGGGAGGACGTCCGGGCCCCGAGCCCGGGCCGTCCAGCCCGAAGGCATCCCTGCGATGCACCGTGACAGTCGATTTCCATCGTGAATGAGGAGCCCTGCCGTGCCCGACCCGTCCGCGTCGCGTCTGACCGATCGCCTCACAGCCGCGCTGGCGGCGCCGGCCACCGACGACGCCTTCGACCCGCACAGTGAACTGGCCGAAGTGCTCGCAGGGATCGGCATGACGCCCGCTGACACCGGCGGCGCCATCACCTTCCGCGGCGCCGACCCGGTCGTGCGCAGCACGCTGCGGCTGGGCGCGGCGGCCTCCATCGCCATGGTCACCAAGTCGGCGGTGATGGCGGCGCTATGGCGCGCCCGCGGGGGCGAGGGCCAGGACATCGCCATGGACCTGCGCGTTGGGCCCCGCCGGCTCGCCCCCATGTCGGAGCCCGCCCGCTGGGAGCGGCTCAACGGCTACCCGCCCGCCACTCCGGCGATCGTCGGCGACGGGGTGACCATCGGCTTCTACCGCACCGCCGACGACCGCTGGATCATGCCGGCCAACTTCTACCCCAAGCTCAGCCTGGCGGCCACGCGGCTGCTCGGCATCCCCGACGAGTCCTCCGCCGCCGCCGCGGCCATCGCCAAATGGCGTGGCACCGATCTCGAAAAGGCGGCGGAAGAGGTGGGCACCGTGCTGCCCATGGTGCGCACCACCGCGGAGATGATGGCCGAGCCCCAGTACCGGGACGTGCTCGCCGACCTCCCACTGATCGAGATCGAGAGGATCGGCGACAGCGAGCCCGAGCCGCTGTCCGAGGGAGTCACCCAGCCGCTCGACGGTATCCGCGCCCTCGGCATGGGGCACGTCATCGCCGGCGCGAGCGCGGGACGGGCCCTCGCCCTGCACGGCGCCGACGTGCTCAACCTGTGGCGGCCCTTCGAGATGGAGCACGACACCCTCTACTGCACCGCCAATGTCGGCATGCGTCAGGCGACTCTCGACCCGTACGGCGCCGAGGGCGCCGCCGCCATCCGGGGTCTGCTCGAGGACGCCGACGTCTTCTTCGCCAACCGCCGCCCCGGATACCTGGAGAAGATCGGCCTGACCGCGAAGGAGGCGGCAGCCGCGCGCCCCGGGATCATTCACGCCAGCGTCTCCCTGCACGGCTGCGCCGGGCCTTGGGCGGGCCGCATCGGCTTCGACCAAGTGGCGGGTGCCGTCTCCGGGATGCTGATGTTCGAGGGGGATGAGGGCCGCCCCGCCCTGCCGTCGATCGGCGTCATCAACGACAACATCTGCGGTTGGCTCCTGGCCGCCGGCATCGGCCGCGCGCTGCAACGCCGTGCGGTCGAGGGCGGCAGCTACCGCGTCCACATCTCCCTGACCCGCGTTGCCCTGTGGGCGGTGAGCATGGGCGTCTTCGACAAGAACTACGCCCACGCGATCGCCGGAACGCCCGGCGACCACGAGAACCGGCCGCTGGAGACGTTCACCGCCGATACGCCGCTCGGCCACTATCAGGGTGTGACCGACCAGGTGATCATGTCCGCCACCCCCGGCCACTACCGCAACATCCTCAGCCATCGCGGTGCCGACCGCCCGGAATGGCTGCCGCGTGCCTGACGATACGCACCGCGACCGCGACCGGCCCCAGGGGCCGGCCTGTCGCCGGTGCATTCCGGTGCCCCGCATCAGCAGCCCGTCAGCGACCCGGTGGAAGCCGGACCTCCGGCTGCACTTCACACCCACGAGCTCGTCCTGGCTGAACCTGGTCGAGCGGTGGTTCGCCGAACTCACGCAGAAGAAGCTCAGGCGCGGCGTCCACCGCTCCGCCCAGGCTCTCGAACGCGACATCCGGGCATAGCTGGCCCACTGGAACAAACACCCCAGGCCGTTCGTCTGGACCAAAACCGCCGACGAGATCCTCGACAAAGTCGCCGCCTACGGCCACCGAATCTCCGACTCAGGTCACCAGCTAGCGGTCCGTGAAACCTCGATCCACTGACGGCGCCCCCTCAGGTCGCGCCGCACCCACATGATCGTGTAAGTTCTTCGAGTTGCCACGGAGCCGACAGGTTCCACGGCAGCCATCCCGCCGCTTCCGCGGCACACCACTACTGAACGACCTCTAACCGGGAAAAATTTCGTCATGCCGAAATTTGGACCGGGGCTCGATTATGAGTCACCGGGGGATTCCGCTAAAGTAGTTGCTGCGCTGAAAGGCGTGAACAACCCCTCCGACGGGAAATCGGAACCGAAATTCGACCGGAAACGGCGAGTCCCGGATCTGCTAAAGTCGGAATGGCCGGAAAGCGAAAGCCGGAAGGCCAGCCCCGCTCCAGCAGGGGGCCAGAGACGGAAACGGATCTGGTAAGGTTGGAAACGCGAAGAAGCCGAAAGGCTGAAACGCGCCGGCGAAAATCGGAGCCGCAAGGATCTGATAGAGTCGGAAACGCAAGACCGAAGGGAAGCGCCCGGAGAGCCTGGTGAAACA
>NZ_JBEZJZ010000140.1:0-18177 GCF_040651455.1 Streptomyces sp. NPDC048483 | reverse complement strand
ATCATGTTCGATCCCATGAGCGCGCGGTTGGCGTCGTCGTGCTCGAGGAACGGGATCATGGCAGTCGCGGCCGACACCATCTGGCGCGGCGAGACGTCCATGAAGTCGACCTCGTCGGCGGGGACCAGGTCGACCTCGCCGCCACGGCGGCGGACCAGCACACGCTGCTCGGAGAACCGCATGTCCTCGGAGAGCTTGGCGTTGGCCTGCGCGATCAGGAAGCGGTCCTCCTCATCGGCGGTGAGGTAGTCCACCTCCTCGGTGACCTGACCGTCGACGACCTTGCGGTACGGGGTCTCGATGAAGCCGAAGACGTTGACCCGGCCGTAGGAGGCCAGCGAGCCGATCAGACCAATGTTGGGACCTTCAGGGGTCTCAATCGGGCACATGCGGCCGTAGTGCGAGGGGTGCACGTCACGGACGTCCAGGCCGGCCCGCTCACGGGAGAGACCACCCGGGCCCAGCGCCGACAGGCGGCGCTTGTGGGTCAGACCCGACAGCGGGTTGGTCTGGTCCATGAACTGCGACAGCTGGCTGGTGCCGAAGAACTCCTTGATGGAGGCGACGACCGGCCGGATGTTGATCAGGGTCTGCGGCGTGATCGCCTCGACGTCCTGGGTGGTCATGCGCTCACGCACGACACGCTCCATACGGGCGAGACCCGTACGGACCTGGTTCTGGATGAGCTCGCCGACGTTGCGCAGACGACGGTTGCCGAAGTGGTCGATGTCGTCGGTCTCGACGACGATCGACCGGCCGGACTCGCCCATCGTCTCGGTCTCGCCCGCGTGCAGCTTGACCAGGTACTTGATCGTCGCGATGACGTCGTCGGTGGTCAGCACGCCGGCGTCGAGCGGCTCGTCGCCGCCGAGCTTCTTGTTGACCTTGTAGCGGCCGACCTTGGCGAGGTCGTAGCGCTTGGGGTTGAAGTAGAGGTTCTCGAGCAGCGTCTGCGCGGCCTCGCGGGTCGGCGGCTCGCCCGGACGCAGCTTGCGGTAGATGTCGAGCAGCGCGTCGTCCTGGCCCTGGGTGTGGTCCTTCTCCAGGGTGGCGCGCATGGACTCGTACTCGCCGAACTCCTCGAGGATCTGCTCGGTCGTCCAACCGAGAGCCTTGAGCAGGACGGTCACGGACTGCTTGCGCTTACGGTCGATGCGCACACCGACCATGTCGCGCTTGTCGATCTCCATCTCCAGCCAGGCACCCCGGGACGGGATGATCTTGGCGGAGAAGATGTCCTTGTCGGACGTCTTGTCGATGGAGCTGTCGAAGTACACACCCGGCGAGCGGACCAGCTGCGAGACGACGACACGCTCGGTGCCGTTGATGCAGAAGGTGCCCTTGTTCGTCATGAGCGGGAAGTCGCCCATGAAGACCGTCTGAGACTTGATCTCGCCGGTCTCGTTGTTGGTGAACTCGGCGGTGACGAACAGGGGAGCCGCGTACGTGAAGTCGCGCTCCTTGCACTCGTCGATGGAGTTCTTCGGGGGCTCGAAGCGGTGGTCGCGGAACGTCAGCGACATCGACCCGGAGAAGTCTTCGATCGGGGAGATCTCTTCAAAGATCTCTTCGAGACCGGACTTGGTGGGAACTTCCTGCCCACTCTCCAGCGCAGCCTCGACGCGACCCTTCCATGCGGCATTGCCGAGCAGCCAGTCGAAGCTTTCGGTCTGCAGCGCAAGGAGGTTCGGAACCCCGAGGGGCTCCTTGATCTTCGCAAAAGAGATGCGCAGCGGGGCAGTGCTGTCGCCGTTGTTCGTATTGGCAGTCGAGGCGTTGCGCGAGGCGGCCAAGAGGGGGTCCTTCCGAGGGCTCGGACTCACTACGCGCGTACCGGTCCCGAACGAACAGTGTGAGAGAAAGCCCTGGTCAGGACGTATCATTCAGCAATGCTCGGGCTCGGGTATGCCCCTGGTGACGGGCAGGGAGCAGCTAACAGGCAGCGCAAAGGGTCAGTGTAGCCACTTGGCACACTGATGTCCAGAGCGAGTTTCCGGAGACCGGTTCATCGCCGTGATACCGATCTTCTCCCTCCGGGAGGGCGCGTCCTCCTCGCCGGAGGGGCCCCTCGTTGTTCTTCTCTTCGCCCAATGCCCTGCGCCTGCCGAAAGCCCTTGCGCCAGTGGCGCACACCGATGCTTCCCTCTTCGTCCGCGATCCATGCCTCGAACCCTGGATCGCTTCTGCGTCGCGTCCCGAGAATTGCGCGCCGCGTGCGGTTCGTCAAGGCCCCCCACCTCTGGGAAATCGTCACATGGGGGCACGTCCGGGCAGCGAAGATCACCATACTCGCACTCCGGCGCGAGACACGGCAGCCGTGACGAGCACGCCGAAGGGCGACCACCCGCATGGGTGATCGCCCTTCGCAGTGCCCAGGGGCGCCGTCAGGCGCTCAGGACGTGAGCCAGAGGCTCAGTGGGGTCACTTGACCTCGACGGAGGCGCCGGCGCCCTTGAGGGCCTCGGCGGCCTTCTCCGCGGCAGCCTTGTCGACCTTCTCCACGACAGCCTTGGGGGTGCCGTCGACGAGGTCCTTGGCCTCCTTCAGGCCCAGGGAGGTCAGCTCGCGCACGACCTTGATGACCTGGATCTTCTTGTCACCGGCGCCGGTGAGGATGACGTCGAACTCGTCCTGCTCCGCCTCGGCCTCGGCGGCCGGGGCACCCGGGCCGGCGATGACGGCGGCGGCCGGGGCGGCAGCGGTGACGTCGAACTTGTCCTCGAACGCCTTCACGAACTCGGAGAGCTCGATGAGGGTCATCTCCTCGAACTGCGCGAGCAGGTCTTCCTGGCTGAGCTTCGCCATGGTGGCGGTCCTTCCACTAATTCGGCTGGTGCCGGATGTACATGTGAGGCGGGCGTACGTCGGGCCCGCGGTGGCCTCCGCGCCTAGGCGTACCTAGGAAACGGCTGCCAGTGTGCGAGCCGAATTACTCGGCACCGCCCTGCTCGGCCTGCTTGGCACGAAGCGCCTCCGCGGTGCGGACGAACTTCGAGGGAAGCGCCTGGAAGAGCGCGGCAGCCTGGGACTGCTTGCCCTTCATGGCGCCTGCCAGCTTGCTGAGCAGAACCTCGCGGGACTCGAGGTCCGCAAGCTTCTTGATCTCGTCGGCAGACAGCGCCTTGCCGTCAAGGACACCGCCCTGGATGACGAGAGCGGGGTTTTCCTTGGCGAAGTCACGAAGACCCTTCGCCGCCGTAACCGGGTCACCGGTCACGAAGGCAACAGCGGTCGAGCCCTTGAGGTGCTCGTCCAGCTCGACCCCGGCCTCCTTGGCCGCGATCTTGGTCAGCGTGTTCTTCACCACACGGTACTGAGCGTTCTCGCCGAGAGAACGGCGCAGCTCCTTGAGCTGTGCCACCGTCAGTCCGGTGTAAGAAGTCACTACAGCTGCGTTGGAATCACGGAGCTTCTCCGTGATCTCCGCAACGGCTGCGATCTTGTCAGACGTCGCCATGAGCCTCGGCCTCCTTCCGGGTGATGAGGACCGCGCAGAAGGGGCTGGGCAAAACAAACGCCCCGGCGCAGGCGCACGGGGCGAACTCGACCTGATGGTGAACCATCCGGGAGCACATCCATACACACCTGCGCAGGCCGTCCGCAGCTAGCGGATCCTTCGGCCACCACACGCCCGAGATCGGACGCGTAGAGACAACCAGCGGTCTTTGGCTTCCTGGGTACGGTACGGGAACGGCCTGCGGTCAGGCAAATCGGCGGAGCGGGGGCACCGACGCCGGTGCCCCCGCTCCTGCCTCAAGCGCGCTTACGGTGCTCCGGTCAGGCGCCCGGACGCTCCATGACCTGACTCGCCGGCGGCGGGGTCACATCGACCTTGGTGCCGTAGCCCGAGTAGTAGACCGTCGCGGTGCTGCTCTGCGTGCCGCCGATCTCCTCCTGCTTCTTGACCAGCAGGTTGTTGGAGTCGATCCAGATGTCGAGCTTCTCGCTCTTCACCTTGGACTTCTCCAGCTGCTTCTTCATCGCCTCCTGGGCCTCCGGGCTGAGGTGCTTGCCCTGGATCTCCAGCGAGACCGTGCCGCTGTAGTGGGTCGCCTGGACGCCCTTGACGTCTTCCTTGCCGACGACCTTGAGGCCTTCCGCGGCGGCCATCCACTCGATCGGCTGGCCCGGATTGGCTGTCGCGATCATTTCCTTGATCGCCGCGCCGGCGCCCGGCTGCTGCGACAGGGACTCGTACGACGTCTTCATCCACGACTTGCCGCCAGGCATGGGCGTGCCCATCTTCATGTACACCGCGTCCTTGGTGTACAGCGCCTTGAGGGCCTTGCCCGCGCCGCCGGGCTGGGTCACCTCGAGGTTCATCTGCATGCCGTCGTGCCAGTCCACCCCACCCTTGGTGGTCATGGTGCCCGTGCCGGTCTTGGTGGTGCCGTCCAGCTTCGCGGACTTCTTGGCCTCGGTAGCCTGCTGCGCGGCCTTCAGCGCGGACTGCGCATCAGTGGCCGGCTCCTGCTGCCCGCCGCCCGTGTCGCTGCCGCCGCTGCTGCTGCTGCTCCCGCCACCCTCAGCCTTGCCACCGTTGTCGTTACAGGCGCTCAGACCGGCCACCATGATGACAACGCCCGCCGCGATGGCGGTCATACGCGTGCTACGCACTTGAGGCTCCCCCTTATTTCTCCTCTATGGACCTCGGGGCGACTGTAGTGCAGGGCACTGACAGCACATGCGTCAGGCCCCGCATTCCCAAGGGAATGCGGGGCCTGACGTACCGATCGCGTGCTACCGGATCACGCGCTAAGAGGCTCAGACAGCCTCTTCCTCCACGAGGAGGTTGCGGGTGCGGTTGGCGTCCAGCGGGATGCCGGGGCCCATCGTGGTGGCGATGGTCGCCTTCTTGATGTAGCGGCCCTTCGCGGCGGACGGCTTGAGACGGTTGATCTCCTCAAGCGCCGCGGCGTAGTTCTCCACCAGCTTGGTGTCGTCGAAGGACACCTTGCCGATGATGAAGTGGAGGTTCGCGTGCTTGTCCACGCGGAACTCGATCTTGCCGCCCTTGATGTCGGTGACAGCCTTGGCGACATCCGGGGTGACGGTGCCGGTCTTCGGGTTCGGCATCAGACCACGCGGACCGAGCACGCGGCCGAGGCGGCCGACCTTGCCCATGAGGTCCGGGGTGGCGACGACGGCGTCGAAGTCCAGACGGCCCTTGGAGACCTCGTCGATCAGTTCGTCGGAGCCGACGATGTCGGCGCCGGCGGCTTCCGCGGCCGCAGCACGGTCACCGGTCGCGAAGACCAGGACCCGGGCGGTCTTACCGGTGCCGTGCGGAAGGTTCACGGTGCCACGGACCATCTGGTCGGCCTTGCGCGGGTCGACACCCAGACGCATGGCAACCTCGACGGTCGCGTCGAACTTGGCGGCGGAGGTGTCCTTGGCGAGGCGGACGGCCTCGAGCGGGGCGTACAGACGCTCCCGGTCGATCTTCGCGTCCGCGTTGCGAAGAGTCTTGCTGCGCTTCACTTCTGCTCCTGGTGCAGTGGGGTGGAGTCGTGGTGCGGACCAGCGCCTGGTCCTGCCACGGGGTGCCTGAAGGGGCTGGGATCAGCCCTCGACCGTGATGCCCATGGAACGGGCGGTGCCGGCGATGATCTTCGACGCGGCGTCCAGGTCGTTGGCGTTCAGGTCGGGCATCTTGGTGGTGGCGATCTCGCGGACCTGCGCCTCGGTGATCTTGGCGACCTTGGTCTTGTGCGGCTCGCCGGAGCCCTTCTCCACGCCCGCGGCCTTCAGGATGAGCTTCGCGGCCGGCGGGGTCTTGGTGACGAAGGTGAAGGAGCGGTCCTCGTAGACCGTGATCTCCACCGGCACGACCATGCCACGCTGCGACTCGGTCGCGGCGTTGTAGGCCTTGCAGAACTCCATGATGTTGACGCCGTGCTGGCCCAGCGCGGGGCCGACCGGCGGAGCCGGGTTCGCGGCGCCGGCGCTGATCTGGAGCTTGATAAGCCCCGTGACCTTCTTCTTCTTGGGAGGCATGCTCTCTCCGGGTCCTAGTGAGAGTTGGTTCGCCCCGCAATCCGGTCATCCGGATGGAGGCATACCGCACAACGATAGCGGGTATGGTCGCGCGGCCAAAAACCGAGCAGGTCAGACCGGCAGTGAGCCCGTCTGACCTGGTCGGTAGCTGGTGGTCCGGAAGAACGTGGGTTCTTCCGGCTCAGTTCTTCTGGATCTGGTCGAAGCTGAGCTCGACCGGAGTCTCCCGGCCGAAGATCTCGACCAGGCCCTTGACCTTCTTCGAGTCGGCGTTGATCTCGTTGATCGTCGCCTGCAGCGTCGCGAACGGGCCGTCGGTGACGGTGACGGAGTCGCCCACCTCGAAGTCCAGCACCTGGACCTCGACCTTGCGGGACGGCGCCGGCTTGCCCTCGGCCGCGGCGGCCTCCTTGGCGGCCTTCTCCTCGGCCTCCGGGGCGAGCATCTTGACGATCTCGTCCAAGGTCAGCGGGTACGGGTCGTAGGCGTTGCCGACGAAGCCGGTGACACCCGGGGTGTTACGGACGACACCCCAGGACTCGTTCGTCAGGTCCATCCGCACCAGCACGTAGCCCGGGAGCTTATTCTGGCGGATGGTCTTGCGCTCGCCGTTCTTGATCTGGGCGACCTCTTCCTGCGGCACCTCGGCCTGGAAGATGTAGTCCTCGACGTTCAGCGAGACGGCGCGCTGCTCAAGGTTGGTCTTCACGCGGTTCTCGTAGCCCGCGTAGGTGTGGATGACGTACCACTCACCGGGGAGGGTGCGCAGCTCGTCGCGGAGGGCGGCCACCGGGTCGACCGGCTCCTGCTCCTCCTCGGACTCGTCCTCGGCGACCTCTGCGGCGGCCTCGGCGTCCTCCTCGACGTGCACCGCGGCCTCTTCCGCGGACTCGCCGGCAGCAGCGTCCTCGGCGTCGATCTCGTCGGCACCGTCGGCGTTCTCGACGATCTCCAGAGCGGTGTCGTCGCCCTCGACCTCGGCCGAGACGGCCTCGTCAACCTCGGCCTCTGCAGCCGCGACGGGCTTGGCGGCGTCGTTCAGGTTCGGGTCAGACACGTGGCTGCTTCTTCCTTGCTTCAAGGGGTTGAACGTGCGAAGGGCCGCCCGCTGAGGCACCCTCCGCGGGATCAGCCGAAGACGTACCCGACGACTCGGTTGATTCCCAAGTCAATCACGGTTACGAGACCGATGATGATGACTACGAAGACGATCACAACACTGGTGTACGTCGACAGCTGGCTGCGCGTGGGCCAGACGACCTTGCGGAGCTCCGCCACGATCTGGCGGTAGAAGAGCGCGAGACGCGCAAAAGGCCCCTTCTTGCCGCGCTTACCGCCGCGACGGGGCTTCTTCTGGGACTCCGCGGTCTCGTCCTCGGAACGACCGCGCTCAGGCATGTCGATGGAGCCCAGGGCGTCCGTCACTCGTCCTCACCTGAATCCGGGTCGTGGCCGTGCCGCGCCCGGTTGAGCCGCACGGCGGTGCATTTCATACGTACGCGTGCACGCACCTTGGTGAAGAAAGTGCGTGTAGCAGGGCCGGAGGGACTTGAACCCCCAACCGCTGGTTTTGGAGACCAGTGCTCTACCAATTGAGCTACGACCCTTTGTGGTTCCCCCAACCTACCGCATACGACCGACTGCACTATGTGCGTGAGTCGCGGCGACCCGTTGAAGGCCAACGGTCAGCGAGTGTACGTGTTTCCGCGCCGGGCGTCGAACAGAAACCTCCCCGCGGCGCCCGCAAACCCGTGTGCCGGGCTCGGCGGCGGTCTGCGACGATGCCTGTATGAGCGCTGCCACTCCTTCTGCATCGTCCCCCACCGAGCGCCGGGTCTCCGCCCGCATCGGTGCGATCTCCGAGTCCGCCACCCTCGCTGTCGACGCCAAGGCCAAGGCCCTCAAGGCCGCCGGGCGCCCGGTGATCGGCTTCGGCGCCGGTGAGCCCGACTTCCCCACGCCCGACTACATCGTCGAGGCGGCCGTCGAGGCCTGCCGTAACCCGAAGTTCCACCGCTACACCCCGGCCGGCGGCCTCCCCGAGCTGAAGTCCGCGATCGTCGAGAAGACCCGCCGCGACTCCGGTTACGAGATCGAGGCCGCCAACGTTCTGGTCACCAACGGCGGCAAGCAGGCCATTTACGAGGCGTTCGCGGCCATCGTCGACCCGGGCGACGAGGTCATCATCCCGGCCCCGTACTGGACCACCTACCCCGAGTCGATCCAGCTCGCGGGCGGCGTGACGGTCCCGGTGGTCGCCGACGAGACGACCGGCTACCGCGTGACCGTGGAGCAGCTGGAGGCGGCCCGCACGGAGAAGACCAAGGTCCTGGTCTTCGTCTCGCCGTCGAACCCGACGGGCGCGGTCTACACCCGCGAGCAGGTCGAGGCGGTCGGCCGCTGGGCCGCCGAGCACGGCCTGTGGGTGCTGACCGACGAGATCTACGAGCACCTGGTCTACGGCGAGGCGGAGTTCTCGTCACTGCCGGTGGTGGTGCCCGAGCTGCGCGACAAGTGCATCGTGGTCAACGGTGTGGCGAAGACGTACGCGATGACCGGCTGGCGGGTGGGCTGGGCGATCGGTCCCAAGGACGTCATCAAGGCCGCGGCGAACCTTCAGTCGCACGCCACGTCCAACGTCTCCAACGTCGCGCAGGCCGCGGCGATCGCGGCGGTCTCCGGTGACCTCTCGGCCGTCGAGGAGATGAAGGTCTCCTTCGACCGCCGCCGTCGCAAGATCGTGGAGATGCTCAACGCGATCGACGGCGTGCTCTGCCCCGAGCCGGAGGGCGCGTTCTACGCGTACCCGTCGGTGAAGGAGCTCCTGGGCAAGGAGATCCGCGGCAAGCGCCCGCAGACCAGCGTCGAGCTGGCCGAGCTGATCCTGGAGGAGGCGGAGGTCGCCGTCGTCCCGGGCGAGGCCTTCGGCACCCCCGGCTACCTGCGTCTTTCGTACGCGCTGGGCGATGAGGACCTGGTGGAGGGCGTGTCGCGCGTCCAGAAGCTGCTGGCCGAGGCCAAGTAAACGATCAAGCCGATGCGGGGGCCGGAACGTGTTCCGGCCCCCGCTCGCGCTTTCGGCGGACCCTTCGTTCGGGGCCGGCCCTACCCCCGTACCGCCCGCATGCGGCAAGATCTCGGGATGGAGCGCACTCGTGATCTGCGTCAATTGCCGAAGGCCCACCTGCACCTGCACTTCACCGGTTCGATGCGGGCCACGACCCTGCTGGAGCTCGCCGACAAATACGGCGTCCATCTGCCGGACGCGCTCAAGGGCGGCGAGCCGCCCCGGCTGCGGGCGACGGACGAGCGCGGCTGGTTCCGTTTCCAGCGGCTGTACGACATCGCCCGGTCCTGCCTGCGCACACCGGAGGACATCCAGCGGCTGGTGCGCGAGGCCGCCGAGGAGGACGTCCGGGACGGGTCGGGGTGGCTGGAGATCCAGGTCGACCCGACCTCGTACGCACCGCGGCTCGGCGGGCTGATCCCGGCGCTGGAGATCATCCTGGACGCCGTGCAGCGCGCCTCCCGCGACACCGGGCTGGGCATCCGCGTCCTGGTGGCCGCGAACCGTATGAAGCATCCCCTGGACGCGCGGACGCTGGCCCGGCTCGCGGTGCGCTATGCCGATCAGGGCGTCGTCGGCTTCGGCCTGTCCAACGACGAACGCCGCGGTTTCGCGCGGGACTTCGACCGGGCCTTCGCCATCGCCCGGGACGGCGGTCTGCTGGCGGCGCCGCACGGCGGTGAGCTGTCGGGCCCGGCGAGCGTGCGGGACTGTCTGGACGATCTGCATGCCGGCCGGGTCGGGCACGGCGTACGGGCGGCGGAGGATCCCGCCCTGCTGCGGCGGCTGGCCGAGCGCGGGGTGACCTGCGAGGTGTGCCCGGCGTCGAATGTGGCGCTGGGGGTGTACGAGAAGCCGGAGGACGTACCGCTGCGGACGCTCTTCGAGGCGGGGGTGCCGATGGCGCTGGGCGCCGACGACCCGCTGCTGTTCGGCGCGCGGCTGGCGGCCCAGTACGAGATCGCCCGCACCGCGCACGGCTTTTCGGACGCGGAACTGGCCGAGCTGGCCCGCCAGTCGGTCGCCGGCTCCCGGGCCCCGCAGGACGAGCGGCAGCGGCTGCTGGCGGGCATCGACGGCTGGCTGGCGGCGTAGTCCCGCAGCGGCCCCGTAACGGCTCCCCTGGGGCCGTCCAGAGCTCCCCCGCCGCCCGCCTAGAGACTGACGCCGACCGTCACCGGTTCGTTGACGAGCGTGACGCCGAAGGCCGCGTGGACCCCGTCGCGGACCTCGCGGGCCAGTGCCAGGAGGTCCTCGGTGGTGGCCGCGCCGCGGTTGGTGAGCGCGAGGGCGTGTTTCGTGGAAATACGGGCCGGGCCGCTGCCGTAGCCCTTGGTGAAGCCGGCGCGGTCGATGAGCCAGGCGGCGGAGGTCTTGACCAGGCCGTCGCCCGCCGGGAAGGCGGGCGGCGCGACATCCGCGCCGAGGCGGCCCTGGACGCGCTCCAGGAAGGCCGCGTGCTCGGCCGCGCTGAGGATCGGGTTGGTGAAGAAGGAGCCGGCCGACCAGGTGTCGTGGTCGTCGGCGTCCAGCACCATGCCCTTGCCCGCGCGCAGCGCCAGCACGGTCTCGCGGGCGGCGGCCACCGGGACCCGGTCCCCGGCCTCGACGCCGAGGGTGCGGGCCGTCTCGGGGTACTTCAGCGGCGCGGAGAGGCCCGCGGCGTCCTCCAGGGCGAAGCGCACCCGCAGCACCACGAACCGGTCGGGGTGCTGCTTGAAGCGGCTGTGGCGGTAGGAGAAGCCGCACTCCTCGTTGGGGAGGGTGACCGTCTCGCCCGTCCGGCGGTCGTAGGCGACGACCTCGGTGACCGTGGCGGAGACATCCTGGCCGTACGCGCCGACGTTCTGGATCGGCGTGGCGCCGGCCGAGCCGGGGATGCCCGCCAGGCACTCGATACCGGCCAGCCCGGCCTCGACCGTACGGGCGACCGCGTCGGACCAGTTCTCGCCCGCGGCCAGCGTCAGGGCCGTGCCGTCGAGCTCGAAGCCGCTGGTGGCGATGCGCAGGGCCGTGCCGTCGAAGCCCTTGTCGCCGATGACGAGGTTGGAGCCGCCGCCGATGATCAGCAGCGGGGTCCCGGCGTCGTCGGCCGCGCGGACGGCCGCGATCACCTCGTCGTCGGTGGTGGCCGTGACGAGGCGGGTCGCCGGGCCGCCGAGCCGGAAGGTGGTCAGCGGGGCGAGGGGGGCGTCGTGGAGTTCCTGCACGCGCCCAAGGGTACGGGGGCGGTCCGACACTTCCCGTCCGGCCGCCCCCGCTCGCGCTCTGTGCAGGTCAGGCCAGTCGGACCACGGCGCGGGACATGCCCAGCACCTTCTGGCCCGCGCTCCTCGCGGTGAGGTCGACACGCACCGTACGGGCATCGTCGTCCAGCTTGGCGGCCACCTTGGCGCTGACCTCTATCAGCGCGCCGGTCTCGTCATTGGGGACGATGACGGGCTTGGTGAAACGCACACCGTACTCGGCGACCGCGCCCGGGTCGCCGGCCCAGTCGGTGACCACCCGGATCGCCTCGGCCATGGTGAACATGCCGTGCGCGATCACGTCCGGCAGTCCGACCTCCTTGGCGAACTTCTCGTTCCAGTGGATCGGGTTGAAGTCGCCGGAGGCGCCCGCGTACCGGACGAGGGTGGCGCGGCTCACGGGGAAGGACTGCGCCGGGAGTTCGGTGCCGACCTCGACCTCGTCGTAAGAGATCTTCGCGGTCATCTCAGCCCTCCTCGGTGACAGCGCGGGCCACCAGCTTGGTGAACGCGGTCACGACGTGCTCGCCCGCCTCGTCGTGCACTTCACCCCGGATATCGATGATGTCGTTGCCCGCCATCGACTTGATGGCCTCGATGGTGGAGGTGACGGTCAGTCGGTCACCGCTGCGCACCGGCCGGGTGTAGGCGAACTTCTGGTCACCGTGCACCACCCGGTTGTAATCCAGGCCCAGTTGCGGGTCCTCGACGACCTGTCCCGCGGCCTTGAATGTGATCGCAAACACAAAAGTCGGCGGGGCGATCACATCGGGGTGTCCGAGCGCTTTGGCGGCTTCGGTATCCACGTACGCCGGGTTGGTGTCACCGATCGCCTCGGCGAATTCGCGGATCTTTTCCCGGCCGACCTCGTACGGGTCGGTGGGCGGGTACGTGCGTCCGACAAAAGTCGGGTCGAGCGCCATGGGCTCGCAACCTCCCTGTACTGATGCGGTGATTAACGCCGTGAGGCCGCCCCCAAACCTGGGGACGGCCTCACGAACGAGCCTGGAGTTATCGCGTCTCGCGGTGCGCGGTGTGCGACTTGCAACGAGGGCAGTGCTTCTTCATCTCAAGACGGTCCGGGTCGTTGCGCCGGTTCTTCTTGGTGATGTAGTTCCGCTCCTTGCACTCCACGCAGGCCAGCGTGATCTTCGGGCGGACGTCGGTGGCAGCCACGTGAGTGCTCCTTGACGGAAATGGACGGATGAACGCATAAAAGAGTAGCCGATCGGAGGACCGACCCCACAATCGGCTACTGTCAGTAGCGGTGACCGGACTTGAACCGGTGACACAGCGATTATGAGCCGCTTGCTCTACCGACTGAGCTACACCGCTGTGATGCGAGGGGCCCCGCCCGAAGACGGGTACCTCACACATCAGAGCCCCAATACGGAATCGAACCGTAGACCTTCTCCTTACCATGGAGACGCTCTGCCGACTGAGCTATTGGGGCGAGCGATGAAGACATTACACGGCCCGCAGCCAAAGGTGAAATCCGTATCCGGGCCGCGCACCAACCGCCCCGCGCACCACACCGGTACGACTATTTCGCGCCTGCGCGAAGCTCTCGCGGCAGCCCCCTACGCTCGGAGAACCGCTGCGTGATCTTGCACGCCCGTGCCTTCGAGGAGCGCGATGTCCGACAGCAGTTCACCGCAGCAGCCACAGCCGGGGAAGCGGGGAAAGCCGAATGGGGGCCGGCCTGCCAGATCGGATGCGGACGCATTGGTCCTGTGCGGCGCCCGGTTGGCGGACGGCCGGACGGTGGACGTACGGCTCGGCGGCGGGCGCATCGAGGCCGTCGGGACGGCCGGCAGCCTCGCCCCGCAGGGCTCCCGCGTCGACCTCGCGGGCTATCTGCTCCTTCCCGCCCCCGCCGAACCGCACGCACACTGCGACACCGCGCTGACCGCGGACACCGACGGCCCCGCCTCCGACTCCCCCGAGGACGTCCAACGGCGTACGACGGAGGCCGCGCTGCTCCAGCTCGGGCACGGGGCCACCGCCTCCCGCAGCCATGTCCGGATCGGCGACGTACAGGGGCTGCGGTCGCTCCAAGCGGTGCTGCAGGCCCGCCGGTCGCTGCGCGGGCTCGCCGATCTTGCGGCGGTCGCGGTGCCCCGCGTGCTCACCGGAGTGGCCGGCGCGGACGGGCTCGCGATGCTGCGGGACGCCGTCAAGATGGGCGCCTCGGTCATCGGCGGCTGCCCGGACCTCGATCCCGATCCGGCCGGGTATGTCGAGACGGTGCTGGACGTGGCGGGTGAGCACGGCTGCCCGGTGGATCTGCACACGGACGGTGACGATCCGGCGCGGCTGTCGCGCTTCGCGGCGATGGCCGGCGGGCTGCGGCCGGGGGTGGCCCTCGGGCCGTGCGCCGGGATGGCCCGTATGCCGCGCAGTGTGGCCGCGCGGGTCGCCGAGCAGCTCGCCGCCGCCGATGTCGCCGTCATCTGCCTGCCCCAGGGGGACTGCACGGGCCTGGAGCGGCACGGCTCACGGGTGGCCCGTCCCGCCCCGGTACGGCTGCTGCGCGCGGCCGGGGTGCGGGTGGCCGCGGGCAGCGGGGCGCTGCGGGACGTGGCGAACCCGGTGGGGCGCGGCGACCCCTTGGAGGCCGCGTATCTGCTGGCGTCCCTCGGGGAGGCCACCCCCGAGGCCGCGTACGAGTCGGTGAGTGCGGCGGCGCGGGCGACGCTGGGCCTGCCGGAGGTGCGGGTCGAGGCGGGCTTCCCCGCGGAGCTGCTGGCCGTACGGGGGGAGCGGATCGCCGGGGTGCTGTCGCTCGCGTACAGCCGGGTCGTGGTGCACCGCGGCCGGGTGGTCGCCCGTACCAGCGCGGTGCGCGAGTACTGCGACTCGGCGGCGGAAGTGGCGCTGGAGCTGCCGCGCCAGTCGCAGCGCTGAAGCGCGCGGGCGCCGCCGGGTCCTGCGGTGTGCCGGGCCACTTCGGCGTACGGTCGGGATCATGCGCATTGTCATCGCAGGTGGACATGGTCAGATCGCACTGCGGCTGGAGCGGTTGCTCGCCGGGCGCGGGGACGAGGTCGCGGGCATCATCCGCCGGCCGGAACAGGCCGGCGACTTGCTGGCCGCGGGCGCCGAACCGGTGGTCTGCGACCTGGAGTCGGCGCCGGTGGAGGATGTCGCCCGGCACATGGAGGGCGCCGACGCGGCGGTCTTCGCGGCGGGCGCGGGTGCGGGCAGCGGCGCCGGGCGCAAGGACACCGTGGACCGCGGCGCCGCGGCGCTGTTCGCGGATGCGGCCGAGGCGGCGGGGGTACGGCGCTTCCTCGTCGTCTCGTCGATGGGCGCGGACAGCGAGCCGCCGGAGGGCACCGACCCGGTCTTCGCGGCGTACCTGCGGGCCAAGGGCGCCGCGGACGCGGACGTACGGGCCCGGGCCGGCCTCGACTGGACGATCCTGCGGCCGGGCCGGCTGACCAACGACGCCGCAACGGGCCAGGTGACACTGGCCGATGCAACCGGGCGCGGCGAGGTCACCCGCGACGACGTGGCGGCCGTCCTGGCGGAGCTGCTGGCCCAACCGGACACCTCCGGGCGGACGTTGGAGCTGATCGACGGAGATGTGCCGGTGACGGAGGCGGTGCGGAACGTGGCTGCGCACTGACGGGGAGGCGCTCGGGGCCCGGTGCCCCGGGCCCGGTCGCCGCCTGTCGGCAAGGGCGCGGTTGGTGACGGCGAAGCAGTACGGCGGCGTTCACGGGCATGCTCCATGGCCGAGGAGCGTTACAGCTGCGGCGCATCGGCCGGGTGCGCCGCTCGTACGCCGTGCGCCATCGCTGCAGACGGCCGGGGACGTCGACGAGCCCGGTGGCGCGCCCCGTCAGCGTTCTAGGGCAGGAGAAGAATCCGGCCAAGCTGGGAGCGCTCTTCGAGCAGCCGGTGCGCCTCGGCCGCTTCGGTGAGCGGGAGGCGGGTGTGCACGGTGGTGCGCAGCTGTCCGGCCGCCGAGTAGCCGGCCATTTCGGTCATCTCCTGGCGGGCCCGTTCGGGGGCGGCCGTACGCCAGTCGGTCACCGCGAATCCGGTCACGGACTTCAGGGCGAAGACGCTGGTGACGGGGATGCCGGCCAGATCCCCGCCGGCGGCGCCGTACGTCACGAGCCGGCCGAACGGCGCGAGGACGTCGAGGCTCCGGCGCAGGATCTCGCCGCCCACGGCCTCGATGACGACGTCCACCCCCTGCGGCGCGGCGGCACGGACCTGGTCCGGCCAGTCGTCCTCGGTGTAGTCGATGGCGGCGTCGGCGCCGCAGGTACGGACGAAGTCGAGTGTGGCCGGTGCGCCGGCGGTGCCGATGACCGTGCCGGCGCCGAGGATCCGGGCGAGCTGTACGGCGAGATGGCCGATGCCGCCGGCGGCGGAGTGGATCAGTACGGTCTCGCCCTTGGCCAGGCGACCGGTACGCAGCGCCCGCAGGGCGACCGGGGCGCCCATCGGGAGCATGCCGGCCGCGCCGAGGTCGAGCCCTTCGGGCGCCGGGGCGAGCCATTGCGCGTCGGCGAGGGTGTAGTCGGCGAACGCATCCTCGGTCAGCGCCGCGACCTTCCGGCCCGCCTGCTGCGGGTCGACGCCGGGGCCGAAGGCCTCCACGGTGCCCACCACATCGCCACTGAGGGTGCAGGGCAGTGGGCGCTGGAAGATCGCCCCACTGCCCGGCCCGCGCCGGATCCTGGTGTCGAGGAAGTTGGCCCCGATGGCCTCGGCCCGGATCAGCACCTGGCCGGGGCCCGGCGTGGGGATGTCGGCCTCCTCGAGGGTGAGGACCTCGGGACCGCCGTACTCGTGGAAACGGACTCGTCGCATGCCGACTCTCCTCAGGGGCAACCAGGACACTAAGTGGACCAACGGTCCAGTTGATGTCGCTCGCGACCGTACTGGACCGTCGGTCCAGTTGCCCATGCGGAATGATGCGGGCATGGGGACGAGCGCCGGTGCAGGAGAGGGCAGGGATGCCGGTGCGCACGGATGGCGCCCAGCGAGAGCCCGATGAACGCAAGGAACCCGATGAAGCCGACGACCCCGACGACCCCGACGACCGAAGGCCGTCGCGAGCGCGCGGACGCGGCACGCAACCGGCGCGCGATCCTGCAGGCGACCGAGGACCTCCTGGCACGGCACCGGCCCGAGCAGATCTCGATGGAGCGGGTCGCCGCCGCGGCCGGCGTCGGCAAGGGCACGGTGTTCCACCGGTTCGGCAACCGCATGGGCCTGATGCGGGCCCTGATGGAGGAACGGGCGCTCGGCATCCGCGAGGCCGTCACCACCGGGCCGCCGCCCCTGGGCCCCGGCGCCCCGCCCCGTGAGCGCCTGCTGGCCTTCCTCGACAGCGCCGTGGACGTGGTCGCCCGCAACAAAGGCCTGCTGGCCGCCCTGGGCCACGCCGCATCCACTGCACACCGGCCCGAGGAGCAGCCCCGCGGCGAGCACCCCGTGCACCAGTTCTTGCGCGGCCACATCACCGCCCTGATCGCCGAGGAGCGCCCCGACCTCGACGGCGACCTCTTGGCAGAGATCCTGATCGGCGCGCTCCAGAGCGACCCGATCGTGCGCCTCCTCGAACAGGGCCAGGGCCCCCGCCTGGCCGCCGCACTCCGCACCCTGACCACCGCCGTGCTCGACGCGCCGGCGGAGGCCCTGTAGCGCTCGCGGAAATGCCGCCGGCTCTCGGGCTCGTACACGAAGTCATGGTTCAAGGCGGCGAATTGGCCGGCCTCTCCGGCGGTCCCAGCAAGCCGTCCCGGGTGAAAGGCCCGCGCGATGGAGCGCATCTGTTCCACGGTGCGGGCGCGCCGCCATCGCCTTTCGCGAGATGCGTAGCGGGCATTCCGTGCGGCGCCCTCAAGGCCTGCGTACGGGGTCGTGGCCATCGGCCGTCAGCCGAGCCGTCCACGAGTCGGGGCTACTGGGGCGGCGGCCATAGCGCCTCTCACTGGATCTCGGCGCCGCCTCCCCTGCCTTCTGCCCTCTGCCTTCTGCCCTCTGCCCTCTGCCTTCTGCCTTCTGCCTTCTGCCTTCTGCCTTCTGCCCTCCATACGCTGCGGCAACTTGGCCGTCGTCCAGCCCGTGAACTGGCGGCCGGTGTCTCGCTGACGGCACTTCTTACCGTCGATTTACCGCTTGTCTGAGCAGGATGGGGGGCAAACAACTCCATTCCGCCGCAAGGCGCATGAGAGAGGGTCAGCAGTGCGTTCACTCATCATCCCGGATGTGGTCATGGCGCCCGTTTCGGATTGCCGAGGCTGACCGGCGATGACTGCAACCTCCGAATCCTCCGCACCGCTCGCTGCGCCTGCGCAACCCACGCGGGATCCCAAACCGTCGGACCGGGCGGCCCTCTGGCTGCGCCCGACCATCCGAATACGGCTCACGCTGCTGTACGGCGGCATGTTCCTCATGGCCGGCATCGTGCTGCTCACCATCATCTACATGCTGGCTGCGGACACCCTCGAAGACGGCGTCCCGTCGCTCGGCGTCTCCGGCAGAGACATCACCGTCAGCGTCGACAGATGCCCACCGCTGTCCTCGCCCGCTTCCCTCCACGAAATCAACGTCGCCCTGAACGGCTGCTTCGAGCAGCAGCGCACCGCGGCTCTGCAATCTCTGTTGAACCGTTCCCTGATGGCGCTGCTGGGCCTGACCGTCGTCGCATTCGCCTTCGGCTATGCGATGGCGGGGCGGGTGCTGTCGCCGCTGGGGCGGATCACCCGTACCGCGCAGCGGGTGGCCGGTTCGGATCTGCACCGGAGGATCGAGCTGGGCGGCCCGGATGACGAGCTCAAGGAGCTGGCCGACACCTTCGACGAGATGCTGGACCGGCTGGACCGGGCCTTCGAGTCGCAG
>NZ_JBEZJZ010000139.1:0-18353 GCF_040651455.1 Streptomyces sp. NPDC048483 | reverse complement strand
GCCAGTAGATGGAGGAGGGAAGCGGCCCGATCGGATTGCGCAGTGATCCCACGCGGAAACTCTACGAGAGATCAGCGCACAGACCGGCGTGTCTCTTCGCCCATCGGTAGAGCGCGGTCGGCTAGAGCGTGCCCCTTTGATGGGTGGAGGGAACCGGCGCGGGAGGAGGCAGAGTCCATCGATGCGCAAGATCGTCAGTGGGCGCAAAGGAGTTTGAGGTGACCGGCACAGCCACCCGATACCTCTATCTCGTCCGGCACGGCGAGGCTTCGCCGGACGAGAGTGGGCTTACCCGGGTTGGCCGTCGGCAGGCCACGCTGCTCGGCCAACGTCTCCGGGACGTCCCCTTCGCAGCTCTTCATCATGGTCCGCTGCCCCGATCAGAGCAGACCGCACGCCTGATCGGCGACCAGGTGAAGAACGTCCCCGTGCATGTCGCGGAAGTTGCTGGTGACTACGGTGATCCTCTGTACGAGCCGGAGACCATTGCCTTCGGCGGCGCCGACGGAATGACGATTGCTCACGCCTTGTTCCCAACCGACAGCGTCGGCGTGCTCGACTACCTCCAGCACGCCACCAGCGGCACGACGGGCCTCGACGCCAAGGCGATGAGGGGGCCAGCGTCGAGTGCGTGCCCAGGAGTCCTCGGCGTCTTCGAGCCGGCGGTCGACGTCGGCCTCGAGGTCGAATCGGTCGGAGGAGATGCGGAGGTATGCGCCGGGACGCTTGGGGCGTAGGCGGCCAGGTGGTCGTAGAGGTGGGGGGCAGCCTGGCCCCCAAGGGCGGGGACGTCGAAGTCTTCCCAGACAGCTGGGGTTATGGCTGGGGCAGTGGACACGGTGTCGGCTCCTGGGCGCTCGGCGGCTCCGATACCGGGTGCTTTCCGTCGAACGCAGGGGTTTGGTGGTGCCGTGGATCCGCCGTAGGATCCGCGGCCGCCCGTGTGGATCCTGATCACCATGCGCATGGACTTCGATCCTGCTGAGATGTCCCGCAACGAGTTCTACAAGCTGCTGACCGCGACGGTGGTGCCGCGGCCCATCGCCTGGGTGTCGACCCTTCCGCTGGTGGAACGGCCAACCTCGCCCCTGCGAAGTACTGAGGAAAGTGGTATAGGGGGCGCGATGGTAGCCCAGCCCAGCCCAGCCCAGCTCAGCCCAGCTCAGCTCTTCGCGACCACGAGTTTGCCAAACGGCTGGCGCTTGCCGCAGTGGCTGACACCGCTGAATCACCCCGGACCTCCTCAGCCGCCAGGGTGCTCATCCACCGTGAAGTGGGGCCCGCACGGGAGGACCTCGAGAGATGACCAGGAGGAGCGTCCGGAGGTGCAGCCAGTGCGCTGCTCCGCTGCCCGGGGGCAGCCGACGGTCGCGCCGGTACTGCGGCTCGGTCTGCCGCACCAGGACATGGTGAGTGATGCGGGCCCGTCGCGCTCAGCTCGACGCCGGCGGCGCGGCGCTGTGGGCTCTGATCGAGGGCCGCCATCACCCCTGGCCCCGGCTCGAGTGCCCGGAGTGCGGCTCGAGCTGGTTCGCCAGCGACACCCCGTTCCTCACCATGAAGCGGTAGGACGAAGGTGCCCCGTCTCCAACGACTTTGCCTCTGTCGCACCGGACGTTCTCGGATTCGCACTTCAGGGGCAAGGCCAAATGAGAGAGTCCCGGCTGGCCCTCGCGGAGCATCGGACCGGGTTTTGCCGGTAGATCGGTGATCTTGATACCGGATCGGCTGATCGCGTGGCTGGCGCAGGAGGTGTGCCCGGTCGAGCTCGCTGACTGCCGCTCTTCCCCTCGCCTCGGTCTTGCCTGACGTGAGAGAGGACGGGATCGGTGTGAGACTGGGCACGGAAGGGGTGATCCCGTGTCGGAACCACCGCACGCGTCCTCCGGTCCCGACACCTCCGTCGACGAGAATCGGCTGGAAGAGCTGATCATCGAGGCGCAGACGGCCCTGCCAGTCGAAATGCCCGCCCTGGCGAAGCGGTGCGCCTCGGTCCTCGGTCTGGACACCGCGCTGATTTACGTCGTCGACCTGCAGCAACGGCTGCTCATCCCACTCGACGAGGCCTTGGAACCGCTGCCGGTGGATCGTTCGTCGGCCGGCTGGGCGTACCGCACGGTCTCCCCGCGGGTGGCCGAGGCCGACGACGGCTTGATCGTCTGGATGCCTCTGGTCGACGGTGCGGAGCGGCTGGGCGTGCTGGAGGTGCGGACCGCCTCGCTCGACGGGGTACGGATGCGCCGGAGCCAGATCCTGGCCCATTTGTTCGCCATGCTGATCACGTCCAAGCGCGGCTACAGCGACTGGCTGGCCGCCCGCACCCGCACCGCGACCATGCAGTTGCCCGCCGAGATGCTGCGCGCCTTCC
The DNA here is from genome assembly GCF_040651455.1 of Streptomyces sp. NPDC048483. NCBI lineage: Bacteria > Bacillati > Actinomycetota > Actinomycetes > Kitasatosporales > Streptomycetaceae > Streptomyces > Streptomyces sp. NPDC048483. The sequence goes on along the minus strand of NZ_JBEZJZ010000139.1, from coordinate 15,985 downwards.
TGCCACCCCACACCATCGGCAGCAGCAGATGCGTCTCGACCGCGGTTCTGGAACCGGCGTACGAGATCGCCGGCGACGCCTTCGACCACTCGGTGGTCAAGAACGTGCTGCACACCATGATCCTCGACGCCATGGGTCACGATCTGACCGCCGGCCTGACCACGTCGGTCGCCATGGCGGCGGCGCGGAACGCCCGCCGCGGCGGTGGCGATCTGGCCGACGTCGTCGGCTCCATCGACCAGGCGCTCGCCCAGTGGGTGCCCGACCAGTTCTGCACCGGCGTGCTGTGCCGGCTCGACGCCGAGACCGGGGTGCTGCGCTGGGTCAATTGCGGCCACCCCCCACCGCTGCTGATCCGTGCCGAGCGGGTGCTCGCCGGGGCGCTGGACAGCCCCCCGCAGCCGCCGATCGGCCTGGCCGGCCCGCTTGCCCCGGAAGCCCGGCAGGTCCACGAGACGACGCTGGAACCGGGCGATTGCGTCCTGCTCTATACCGACGGTGTCGTGGAAGCGCGCGACGCGGACGGTGCGGAGTTCGGCCTCGACCGGTTCACCGACTTCATCATCCGCTCCAACGCCGCCGGCCAGCGCCCGGCCGAGGTGCTGCGGCTGCTCATCCACGCCACACTCGATTACCAGCGCAATCAACTGCGGGACGACGTGACCATCTTGCTCTTCGAATGGCGCCCGCAGTACCGGTGACGCGGTGTTGCGCCGAGCCTCGCTGTGCTGGTGGGCTGCGCTCGTGGGTTGCCTTCGGCCGGGTGGGGTACTCGACCTGGCAGCTCCTCCGCGGTGGCCCGGGTGGGGAATCCGACGCCAAGTCGATGCGTCGCCGTGCGACGGACTCGGACGTGGTGATGGCAGCAGCGGTGTGCCCAGAGGTACGGGCCGCGCAGCGGCGAATTGTGGGCACCGTGGCGGCTCCGGCGTGCTGAACAGTGACGGGATCCGCCATGTGGCGGTAGGCCGACTGCGGCGAGTGGACGGCCACGGCCGCCGAAGACGGGAAGGACCTGGAGCTGCTGGAGGTGCCGTACATGATCGTGGCTGCCTTCCGCTTCCCGCTCGCCGGCTCCTCGAACAAGGCCATGCGGCGCGGGGAGGAGATCCGCATCGTCCGGAGCGACCTGACGCACCTGACGCGGTGGATGCCTCGCTGAAGGAGTCCATCGGCGACATCCCGGGGATTGCCCGGGCTGGAGCTTCCGGTGGGTCCAGCCCTGCGCCAAGGGCATAGCGATCAGCAACCTCGCCCTGTCGGCGGACTGGCCCGTGTGGTCGAAGAAGCAGGCCCGCGCGGCCGGCCTGGTCTGCGCGGAATGCGGCTGGCGCTGCGCTGTGAGGAGCCCCTTGGAACACCGCAGGAGACGGAGACTCAACAGAGGACCCGGTAGAAGACCCATTGGGTCTCCCAATGGGAGACCCAATAGAGGACTCACTAGAGGACCCGTTTCGGTGCGTGAATTGCCGCTGTGACCAGCCATGGTGAGTGGGTGAGAACTCCGACAACCCTCTACGCACCCTTGTTTGCGACACGCCCTGTGAGGAGGCAGGCGTGGACGATGCCGGAGGGCGGGTGCGGGAGTTGCCGAAACGTCCCAATAGCTCCGCTATCGAGACGCTCCGGCGCCTTGCGATGCACCGCACCAGACCCCGCGGCCTTCCCGACCCTGACCCATCGGACAGGCCCTAGCTACTCCCGCCCGTGGGGGATCCCGCCCCCGCGGCCGTCGTCCTGCCCTCCCCGCACCGGGCCCACGCCGCCGGAGTGCGGCGCGCGGTGCTCCTGAGTGCCTTCTCCTTTCTGGAAGGCGGGCCGACCGTGGGCCTGGTACACCAGGCGCTGCCGGGCATCTTCGACGAGTGGGCGGTGCTGCGACGGTCCTGGTTCATGCAGACTTCCGGCACCCGGTTGCGGTCGGCGCCGGGCGGTGCGGATCGGCGTCGCCGGCCGGTCAGAGAGTGAAGGCGCCGCGGAAGCGCTCCAGGGCGAGGACGTCGTCACCGGAAGCCCACGCCTCCATCGCGTCGTGCCGCGGTAGCTGAGGTCACCCAATTGCCGTGCGACGGCTTGGTGGTCGGCTTCTCCGGTGCAGGGGGCCGCTGTTGGGCAGTGCGTTCATTTTTTGAAGTGATGTCGGCAGTCTTGACGCCCATCCTTACGCCGAGTTAACTCAAGCCGTGCATCAGGTCTGGACCAGTCTGAACTGCTCTGGTCCAGACGTCGTTCCCGGTCGGCCGATCCGACTGTGCACCGCTTCCCGGAGGGCAGTCAGCCATGGCTTGAGCGTCCAGGTCTTCAACGCTCCTTCAGGGCTCCGGTGTACACGCACTTCTGACGGCAGTGCGGCCGTCTTCGGGCCGACGCCCGCTCCCCCCACCGCACAGGAGCCCTTATGAGTTCACCAGCACGGCACGGAAGCAGATCGCGGTCACGGCACATACGCCGCGCCCACCGGTGCACGATCGGCGTGGTCGCCGCTGCGCTCATCGGCGGCACCACGACCGCGGCGGCCGGCGCCGTACCGTCCGACGGGCCCAAGGCGGCCGACGCGCCGCAGGCCGTGGCCCCGTACCTGTACAACGGGTGGGGCAACCCGCCCGATCCCGCCACGGTGATGGACGCCACCCGCGTCAAGTGGTTCACCCTGGCCTTCGTCCTCAGCGACGGTACGTGCGATCCGCAGTGGGACGGCAGCCGTCCCCTCACCGGCGGCGTCGACGCACGGACCGTAGACGCGATCCGCGCCAAGGGCGGCGACGTCGTCCCCTCCTTCGGCGGGGCCGGCGGCAGCAAGCTGGAACAGACCTGCCCGGACGCCTCGGCCCTGGCCGGCGCGTACCAGAAGGTGATCGACGCCTACGGCCTGAAGGCGATCGACATCGATATCGAGGGCGATGCCTACGACGACCCCCAGGTGCAGCAGAAGACGATCAACGCGCTGAAGCAGGTGAAGGCCCACAACTCCGGCCTGACGACGTACGTCACGTTCCCCAGCGCCCAGAACGGCCCGGACGACAGCATGATCAAGCGGGCCGCGGGCTCCGGGCTGGAGGTGGACGGTTGGACGATCATGCCGTTCGACTTCGGCGACGCGGGCGGTCAGGACATGGGTGAGCTGACGAAGAAGGCCGCCGAGGGTCTGAAGAACACGGTCAAGGACGCATACGGCTACAGCGACGACGTGGCCTATCGGCACAGCGGCATCTCGTCGATGAACGGCATCACCGACGCCAACGAGCGGGTCACACCGCAGAACTTCGAAGCCATCCGCACCTACGCCCAGGAACACCACCTCGCCCGCCTCACCTACTGGTCGGCCAACCGCGACCGCCCGTGCCCCGGCGCCTATCCCAACGACGACACCTGCTCCGGCGTGGACCAGGAACCCTGGCAGTTCACCAAGATCTTCGCCGGATACACGGGCTGAGCGGGGGCATCGTGAAGCTGAACATGACCCGCGACGAGTCGGGCCGGCCGCGCCATCGCAGGCGCCGCGCCCTGCCCGCCGCTGCCGCCGCTCTCGTCCTCGCGGCCGGCACCGTGGCCCTCCTTTCTCCCCAGAGCGCGAGCGCAGGACCCGAACACCCCACACCGCAGAAGCACCTCACCGCAGCGGACGCCCCGGACCTCGGCCCCAACGTTGACATCTTCGACCCGTCGATGCCCAAGGACCAGATCCAGTCCCGGCTCGACACCGTCTTCAAGGAGCAGGAGAAGAACCAGTTCGGCGAGGAACGACACGCGCTGCTGTTCAAGCCGGGCAAGTACGACGTGGACGCCAACATCGGCTTCTCCACACAAATCGCCGGGCTCGGCCTGTCGCCCGACGACACCGACATCAACGGCGATGTGCATGCCGAGGCCGACTGGTTCGGCGACAACGCGACGCAGAACTTCTGGCGCGGCGCCGAGAACCTGGCCGTGACCCCGGTGAACGGCACCGACCGGTGGGCCGTCTCGCAGGCCGCGCCGTTCCGCCGGATGCATGTGAAGGGCGATCTGCAGCTGGATCCGCGGAACCACGGCTGGTCCAGCGGCGGGCTGCTCGCCGACACCAAGGTGGATGGTTCGGTCTCCTCCGGGTCGCAGCAGCAGTACCTCTCCCGCAACACCGAGTGGAGCAGCTGGAACGGCTCCAACTGGAACATGGTGTTCGTCGGAGCGACCAACCCGCCGGCCGGCAACTTCCCCCAGCCGCCGTACACCACGGTGGACAAGACCCCCAAGTCCCGGGAGAAGCCGTTCCTCTACGTCGATGACTCGGACGCGTACAAGGTCTTCGTCCCCGACGTCGCCGCGGACACCCAGGGCACCACCTGGTCCGGCGGCGCCCCGAAAGGCACATCCCTGCCGCTGGGTGACTTCTTCATCGCCAAGCCCGGCATGACGGCGTCCCAGATCAACGGCGCGCTGAACCAGGGCAAGCACCTGCTGTTCACGCCCGGTGTCTACCACCTGGACGACACGATCAAGGTGACGAAGCCGGATACCGTGGTGCTCGGCCTCGGCCTGGCCACCCTCGTCCCCGACGGCGGGGTCACCGCCCTCTCGGTGGCCGACGTCGACGGAGCGAACATCGCGGGTCTGCTGATCGACGCCGGCCGGGAGACCTCGGCCACGCTGATGGAGATGGGTCCGAAGGGCGCTTCGGCGGACCACTCCGGCAATCCGTCCTCGCTGCACGACGTCTACTTCCGGGTCGGCGGCGCGGGCGTCGGCAAAGCGACCAAGAGCCTCGTCGTCAACAGCTCGGACGTCATCGGCGACCATACCTGGATCTGGCGGGCCGACCACGGCGACGGGGTCGGCTGGACGCAGAACACCGCGGACAGCGGACTGACCGTCAACGGCGACGACGTCACGATGTACGGCCTGTTCGTCGAGCACTACCAGAAGGACCAGGTGGTCTGGAACGGCAACCACGGCCGGACGTACTTCTTCCAGAACGAGATGCCCTACGACCCGCCGGACCAGGCGGCCTGGATGGACGGCGACACCAAGGGCTACGCCGCGTACAAGGTGGCCGACAATGTCACCGACCACCAGGCGTACGGGCTGGGCAGCTACTGCTACTTCAACGTCAACAAGTCCGTCGCCGCCGACCGCGCCTTCCAGGTACCCCGTGCGAACGGCGTGAAGCTCCACCACATGGTGACGGTCTCGCTCGGTGGTACGGGCACGATCAACCATGTCGTCAACGACCAGGGCGGCCCGGCGAACACGGACCACCAGCAGGCCTACGTGGTGGACTACCCGTAGCCCGCCAGCCCACCCACTCCTTCCACCCCTCCCCACACCGAACGGCCGCCGGCTCCAACGGCGGCCGTTCGCGTGTTCCCCCGTCCGGGGTCCAGCCGTCGACGTATCCCTCGTTGAAGAGATCGAGCCGGGAAGCTCCAGCGCGGGCACAGCCCCTGCGACCTCCCGACAGGGCACCCCGAGGACAGCGGCGCCGCACTCCCGCCCTTTCACAGGGGAAGTGCGGCTGGTCGAGGTGCGCCACGAAGAATTTGTCTTCCCGGCGTACTTGACCCCGCATCGGCCGGGGTGCCTCCACAGCAACGGAGCCTACGGCGTGTCGAAGGCCACGCTCGTCCACGCGGCGCGCAGCGCCTTCTTGTCCACCTTGCCGACCTTGGTCGTCGGCAGCTGGTCCAGCAGCACCGTCTTCCGGGGCGTGTACAACTCTCCCAACTCGGCGGTCACCGCCGCGCCGACCGCCTCCGGGTCGACGTCAGCACCCTCGGCCGTGGCCAGGAAGATCTGTACGGCCTCCCCGTACTCCTCGTCCGGCACACCCAGCGCCGCCGCGTTGCGCACACCGGGCAGCGTGAGCAGGAAATCCTCCAGGACCCTGGAGTAGACGTTGTCGCTGGTACTGCCGGTGACGATGATGTCCTTGGCCCGGTCGACGAGATAGAGGTACCCCTCGGCGTCGAGATAACCCATGTCCCCGGTGCGCAGCCAGCCGTCGTGCAGCGCCGCCGCGGTGCGCTCGGGGTCCTCGTAGTAGCCGAGCATCACCGTCTCGCCGCGGACGCACACCTCGCCGACCTGCCTGACGGGCAGTGCCGCCGCGCTGTCTTCACCACGGATCTCGATCTCGACGTCGGATATCGCGCGACCGCAGCTGCGCCAGAGATCGGGGCGCCGGGCGCCCTCCGAGGCGAGATCCTCCGCACCGAAGGCGGTGATACCGAGCGCCTCCGACTGCCCGTAGCCCTGGCTGAGCACGGGCCCGAACACCTCGACCCCCTGCTGCAGCCGGCTGGGCGACGTGGCTGCGCCGCCGACGACGATCCGCCGCAGCGCGGGCAGGGCGCCCGGCTCGCACTCCGGGTGGTCGAGAACCGCGTACAGCATGGGCGGTACGAACATGGTGGCGGTGATCCGCTCCTCGCGCAGTACTGTCAGCGCCGCGCCCGCTTCGAACTCGGGCAGCACGACGAGGGCGGACCCTGTCACCAGAGCCTGGACCGAGGTGAGGTGGCCGCTGCCATGAGTGAGCAACGTGGAGGCGAGCACCCTGTCCGTGCCCGGGTCCATGGTCGGGAAGAACGCGGAGCCGGAGTTCTGCGGGGCGTCGTCCACCAGATCCACCAGCGCGTCGTAGAGCCGGTGACTGTGCGCGGCGAGCTTGGGGCGGCCCAGGGTTCCGCCGGTGTAGAGGACGGTGACGGCTTCGTCCGCTCCCGGGTCGGGCACGCCGTCGGGGCGCACGTCCGGGCACTGGGCCGCCAGGGCCAGCAGGTCCGTGCACTGCTGCTCGCAGGGCCCGAGGCTGAGCAGCACGGGGGCGTGGACGCTGCGGCCGACCGCGTCGGCGGCCCGTTGTGCGAAGAGCGGGTCGGTGACCACGGCGCGCGCCCGGGACTGCTCGACCAGCGCGGCAAGCTCGCCGGGCCCTGGCTCGGGCGGCAGGAACACGACGCGGCAGCCGATGAGATGGACGGCGAGCTGCACCAGGACGGAGTCGACGCGATTGGCCAGAAACAGCCCCACTCCGTCGCCGGGCGCGAGCCCCTGCCCGCGCAGTGCATGCCCCAACCTGAACAGCCGCCGCCGAGCCTCCCCCCTAGTCAGCCGCTGCGCTCCCTGGACGAGCGCCTCGGCGTCCTCGTCCTTGTACCAATGCTCCAGAATGCGGTCCACGTACGTCCGCTGCTCGGATATTTCCTGTGCTTTAACGATCACCAACACATGCAAACATGCTGCTCAGAAGACGTGGCCTCACGGGGGCCACCTTCGGCCATCGGCTGGCGGAGTACCATGCCCATGCCTTGATGAATTGAGTATTCGCAGGTCAGTTGAGCGCCTGAGAGAGCGCACGGAACGCCCGTCATCATGGCGGGGAAACGCTCCCCGTGGTGTGGCCCCAGCAGGCTTTTGCACGGAGACCGCCGGGCCGACAGCAAGGTCGGCCCGGCGCGCCGCGCGAACAACAGGTCGCTGCCCGCGGGGGTGTGGATCCTGCCCATGACCAGGATCTCCATAGACGGTCTGTCTGGCCCTACAGGGCGCACGGGCAATCCTCGCGCGCCCTTCAGCAGCCGAATCTTCCTCCACGTTTTCATCAAAGCCCGGCCAACAGCCTTTGTGCTGATCCGCTTCCGTTCGAGGCGTGTGGGCGGGGCTGGATGGCAGGAAGGCCCGTAGCACCCCGACAAGCAGCGCTACCCGGCCCACCGCTCTGACGGCCGGGCGGCTGCTGGGATACTACGGTCACGGATGCCGGCAGGCGGCGCCGAGTTCGGCATACGGGGATGGTATGGGTAAGGGGAAGTCGCGCGCCGTGCTGCGGCGGGGGCTGGTATTCGGTCTGCGGGCCGGGGCAATCCCGTCGGGCGCCGGCGCCGTGCTGTGGGTGACGGTGATGGCGACGCGGCTCACCGGCGGCCCGGGCGGCAGCACCCTGGAGGATCCGGTGTTGGCCGCCGTCGCCGTGCTGGGTTCGCTCGCCGTGGGAGTCCTGATCGGCGCGGTCATAGGCGTGGTGCTGGCCTACGCTCCGCTCCGGCTGGTCTCCAGCGGACCGCTGCGGGCGCTGGTCTGTTTCGTGCTCGCCGGGACGCTGGCCTTCGGCGAGGTGGTGGTCATGGCGGAGGCGGACGGCGGCCCCGCGATGCTCCTCGCGACGCTGCTGGCCATGCCCGTGGTCGGCGTGGTCACCGCGGCGCGCAGCCAGGACATCGCCGCGGCCCGGATTGGCCCCGGAGGCCGACACCTCGGGCCCGCGGACACGTACCTCAAGTAGCGGGGCCGCTCTGCCCCCGTCAACCTTCCCGATGGAACGGGCAAACCGTGCCCCTCAACGCCGCACCGCTTCCTCGCCGCGCTGCTCTCCCTGTCCATGGCGGCCCCGTTCCTCGTAGCCCTCGACCAGGCCACCCGAACCGTCGCCGCGCGCGTCCGCGGCGAACTCCCGGTCGGTGGCTCCCACCGCGGCGGTGGCATCGGCGAGCGACGCCGGTTACGGCTACTGCTGCAGCCATTCCGTAAGGGCTTCGCCGGGCGGGAGTTCGCGGCATTCCTCGCCGAACGCCTCAGCGTCCATCTGGTGAGGCCGGACCGCAAGGACGATCTGGCCGACGCCACCGACGGTTCCTGCCCCGCCGACGACTTCACCGCCTGCCTCTACTCCTCGTCATTGGTGGCAGGATGCTTTCCCCGCTCCTCCGCCAGGATTCCGCTGATCACGCTGGCCTGGCCGCCCGCATCGTCGCGGTCCTCGCCTGCCGGAGCGTTCAGGCTCCGGCCGTGGCCTATCACGTGATGGAGCCGGAACATCAACACCACGATGGGTTATGCCGCCATCTACCCTGCGGAGGCAATCGAGGCGCACCGGGCGTTCATCGCCCGACGCCGCACTCTTGGGCCTGCTGAAGAGTATCGGTCCGTGACTTCAGAGGTGGGAAGAGTCCTCGGTCACTTCGAGCGGAGGAAGCTCGACCTTGGGCGGTGCGGCCGCGCTTACGGGACGGATTGCGCCCACGAGCACGCATGCGTTCGATGCCCCGTCCTTATCGTCGGGTCGGAAGACCGCGGCCGGCTGGCGGAGATCCAACAGAACCTCGAGGACAGAATCACCGAAGCGCAAACCGAAGGATGGCTCGGTGAAGTTGAAGGACTCTCGGTCAGCCTTGCTGCCGCGGAGGAGAAGATTGCCCAGCTGGACGCCCGATTGGCTCGACAGAAATCGTCGGTGTTCCTTGGGCCCCCGACGCTCAGCCAGATGACGGTCCGAACCTCTGAGGGCACATGAAGAAGCCTCTTCGCGGAGATTGAGGATCAGCGAGCGCGGGGCTGTCGGCGTACGGGTTCCGATGCAGAGTCAGGTACGCCAGACGTACACAGGTCAGGATGCTTAGTGCGCCGACCCGGCAGCACGCTTCCGCTACTCACGCCGAGTTATCGGTAGAGGCCGGCCGCCCTCGGATCGCGGCAGATCCGGATGTCCGATCAAGGCGCATCGGCTTCCAGCCGACCGCTGGCCGCAGAGCAGTCGGTCACGTGCGGGGTCGGCTGGTGATGCCGTCCAAGACGGTGGTCAGGTTGTGGTTGAAGGTTTCCTCGGCATTGAGGTGGGCGCCGTCGATGACGAGCCGGCCGGCCGGGGCCTACTCCCTGGCTGGTACCGACGTCCTCGTCACTCGACCGCCATCGGCACCGAGCCCCCGGCCACCCCGGCTTCGACACCCAGCCGGTGTAGCGGAAGGTCATCACCGGCAACGCCATCGCCAACGCCACCTTCATGATCGTGCCCAACCGCATCGGCACCGAAGGCCCGCTCACCTTCTACGGCAGCTCCTTCATCGTCGACCCCTACGGCCGGGCGCCGCCCAGGCACCGCGGGACGAGGCAGCCGTTCTCGTCGCCGCCTCGTCGAGGCATCGACTCGACCCTGGCCTTCCTCCGCGCCAAGCAAGCCGAAGCCGCACGCCTCTCCAAGAGGCCCGTCACCGACCTCGGCATCCCACGTCGCCGTCCCGAGGAGACCCAGCGATCCACAACGAACCTCGATCGAGTGGAGTGCAGAGAAGGAGCCTGCTGTGTAACGGCGTCCTGCTCTTCGCGTTTATGTCGATCTCTGGTGCTGGTGCGGGCGTTGAGCAGTGGTGTTGCGAGATGGACATGTCCTCACCGGGTTGTGGCCGTGGTGGTGCTCGGGGCGATGCCGATCTCCGAAAATCCCGTTCTCTGCCCGTGACAACCAGCTGGTTCGGTTTTCCTGCGGTGTTGGGCTCAGTGAACGGACAACCCGCCGTCGACGAAGATCGCCTGCCCGGTGACGTAGCCGGAGGCACGGCCGGCCAGGAACACCGCCGCTCCGGCGAAGTCCTCGGCCAGGCCGTTGCGACCGACCATCGTGCGCGCGGCCAGTGCCGCCACCTTCTCCGGGTCGGACGACAGCCGCGCATTGAGCGGGGTCATGACGAAGCCAGGTACCAGTGTGTTGCAGGTGACGCCGTGTGGCGACCACGCCTCAGCCTGAGAACGGGTCAGCGACTCCAGTGCCCCCTTGGAGACCCCGTAGGCGCCGCTCTGGACGAACGCCCGGTGCGCCTGCTGGGAGGTGATGTGGATGATCCGCCCGAAGCCCCGCTCGGCCATGCCGGGACCGAACCGCTGGCCCAGCAAGTAGGGCGCCTCCAGGTTCACCGCCATCGTGGCATCCCACACGTCCTCGTCCAGCTCGCCCATCGGCGGCCGCAGGTTGATCCCGGCGCTGTTGACGAGAATGTCGGGCTCGCCGAACGCCTCGGCTGCCTGATCCGCTGCCGCGCGCACTCCATCGCGGCTGCTCAGGTCGGCGCTCACCCAGGCCGTCCGGCAGCCGTCCGCTGCCAGCTCGTCGACCGTGGCGGCCAGTTCCGACACCTTGCGCGCCACGACCACCACGCTCGCCCCCGCTCGCGCGAGAGCCCCGGCGATGGCTCGGCCGATACCGGAACTGCCTCCCGTCACCACGGCGACCCGGTCGTCCAGCGAGAACAGTTCGGAGAGATAGCTCTGCGAGATCATGTTCGCACCCTAGACGGCATGTCCACGGCGACAGTGCCCGGGGCGGAACGCATTATTGGGTGGGGAAAATCGAAGAACTCCATCACGGGCCCAGCAGGGGCCGATCACGGTGTTAGCCGATGGTTGGGCCAGGGGGCGGAGTCGACGGATCTCGCCGTGGGCGGTCTCCAGTCTCCGGGTGAGGTCGACGACTTGGCCGCGAAGTTGCCGGTTGCGTTCCAACGCAGTCTCCAGCCTGCATGGCAAGGAAGTGTCGCTCGCCGCGCGCCTTGCGTTCCGGCGCGGTGCCGGGGCTCGTTGCTGAAGTTGGTTGATCGCGGTGATGAGGTCGGTCTGTGAAGTTCCCCCGTGTGCTTGGACACTCCATGTCTGTGCTGGGGGAAGGCAGCGGCGGTGGTCACGCGGTGAGCTCCTCGGGACGCAGGGGAAGTTCGTCATCCCGGTCGTCAAACTGACCGTCTGCCGTGGTGAGGACGGCGGGATCGAACCGGTCCAGCACCTGCTGGATCCGTGCGGCATAGAGGCCGAAGACAGCCATGAACTGGGCCCAGGCATCTGCTGCCACTGCCGGGAGAAGAAAGCCTTCATCCGCAGCAGGTTCGCCGCGTGCCGCGGGGCGAAGACCGTGAGCGGACAGAGCAGGCAGACCCAGGGGCGGGCCGGACACGGCTTGCCCTTCGGACCGTGCAGCCCAGGAAGCTGGTCACCGCAGGCGGCCGAGAACACGTCCATCTGCCGCCGATCAGTTCGGCGATCACTGTGTCGTCCAGGTCCAGGGCTGCCATCAGCTGCGGGTAGTCGCCAGCGAGTGCGGCCGCGTCGTCCTCGGTAATGACCATCGGCGGATGCGAACGTCGCAGCATGTCGTGCTGGGCGTCCTCGACGATCGTCTCAACCGCGCGTTGCAGGGTCGGCGTCGCGGCGGTCAGATAGTGGTCGCCCTCGACGGCCGGAGTGTGGTTTGGATCGATGGTCGCCCGCCCGCTGCCGGTCCAGGTGCCTTTGTCCCGCATCGCCTCGTGCGTGGTGCGGATCCGGGACCGGTGGATCTTCAGCGGTCGGCCGTCGTCCCCGACCACAGCGTGCCGCTGGACCCAGCGCTGGATGGCGACGCGGTCGAACTGTCTGACCGGGCGATCTCCGCCGGCCCGGCTCAGGCCCAGCCACAATTTGCGGCGTTCTTCGGACGGAACGAAGCTTCGCAGCAGTGTGGAGTGGGCGAGCCGCTGTTCCAGCAGCCGGACGGACCGACGGGGAAGAGTCACGCTCTCCACCGCAGTGCGGCCCTTGATGTAGGAGAGCAGGATCGTGGCGTCGCCGGCCCAGTCGATGGCGTCCGTGACGAGGTCGTCGATGCCGTCGGGGACGATGCCAGAGTAGACGCCGAACAGCAGCCGTTGCTGAGATGTCCCGCAACGAGTTCTACAAGCCGCTGACTGCGATGGTGGTGCCGCGGCCCATCGCCTGGGTGTCGACCCATTCCGCCGATGGAACGGCCAACCTCGCCCCTGCGAAGTTCTGACCAAGCCCATCGCCGTATGTCTACGCAGCCGACGATGTCGCCGGTGACCTGTGCTCGCCCGGTTTCAGCGGAACAAGACAGGGCGAGTCCTCATACGCCCGCAGGCAGCGTTTGCTCGCACCAGATGACCTTGCCGCTGGTGGTCTGCCGCGTACCCCAGCGCTGCGTGAGCTGTGCGACGAGCAGCAGGCCCCGGCCGCCCTCGTCGAACACGCGGGCCCGGCGCAGGTGCGGTGCGGTGTTGCTGCCGTCGGTCACCTCGCAGATCAGCGCGCGGTCGCGAATCAGTCGCAGTCGGATCGGAGCGGCGCCGTACCGGACGGCGTTGGTGACGAGCTCGCTGACGACCAGTTCTGTGACGAATGCGGTGTCCTCCAAGCCCCATGCCGACAATTGGCGGACGGCGTCCGTACGGACCCCGGCCACCGCCGCGGGATCAGTGGGCACCTCCCAGGTCGCGACCTGCCCGATGTCGAGGCATTGGACACGGGCCAGCAGCAGGGCGGCGTCATCGACGGGGCGGGCCGGAAGCAAGGTCTCGACGACCTTGTCACACAGGGCGTCCAGCGAGAGGTCCGGGGCCGTCAGCGTCTGCTGCAGCGCCTCGAGACCTGCGTCGCTCTCGCGCTGCCGGGACTGGATCAGGCCATCGGTGTAGAGGGCGAGCAAACTGCCCTCGGGGAGTACGGTCTCCACCGCTTCGAAGGGAAGCCCGCCCAGTCCGAGCGGGGGCCCGGCAGGCAGGTCCAAGGTGGCAGTAGTGCCGTCCGGGTAGGCCACGGCGGGTGCCGGGTGTCCGGCCCGGGCGAGGCAGCAGCGGCCCGACACCGGGTCGTAGATCGCGTACAGGCAGGTGGCACCAACGTCGCCCGGGGCGGCGAACTCCGCGTCCGTCTCGGATTCGGCGGCCAGTCTGATGACAAGGTCGTCGAGTTGCGTGAGCAGCTCATCAGGGGGCAGGTCGACGTCGGCGAGGGTCCGTACGGCAGAGCGCAGTCGGCCCATGGTCGCGGAGGCGTGCATGCCGTGGCCGACCACGTCGCCGACGACGAGCGCCACCCGGGCGCCGGACAGCGGAATGACGTCGAACCAGTCGCCGCCCACCCCTAGTCGGGGATCGGCCGGCAGGTATCGGAAGGCCGCCTCCACGGCCGACAACTGCGGCAGACGTCGTGGCAGCAGGCTGTGCTGCAGGGTGAGAGCCGCCGTGCGCTCGCGGTTGAAGCGCCGGGCGTTGTCCAGACAGACAGCAGTCCGGGCGACCAGCTCCTCGGCCAGGGCCAGATCGTCGGTCTCGAACGGCTCGGGGTGCCGGGACCGGACGAAGTCCACCACTCCCAGCGTCGTACCCCGAGCGATCAGCGGCACCTCGATCCACGAGTGGAACCCGTGTTCGCGGCCTTTGGCGAGAAGCGCGGAGCCCTTCGTCAGCCACGTGTTGATGGCCGGGTCCGCCACCCGGTGCAGTTCCGACCGCCCGGTCGCCAGGCCGCGGGCCTGCGGCGAGTCCTCGGGGTAGACGGCGACATCGCCCACCCCGACCAGCGCCTCCGGCGCGCCTTCCAGAATGGACTGGTGCGCCACCCGGCGCAGCACGGCGCCGGTGATCGGTCCGGGGGGCGGCTCGCCCCCGCTCAGCAGGGTCTCCAGCACGTTGACGCTGACGAAGTCGGCGAGCCGGGGTACCGCCACGTCGGCCAGTTCCTGTGCCGTGCGCTCCAGGTCGAGGGTGCTGCCGATGCGCGTGCTGCCCTCGTTGAGAAGCTTCAGGCGGTCCTGGGCCTCCTCGGCCCGGCCGGCCAGCGCACGCAGCTCGGTGGTGTCCCGCAGCGTCGCGACCCACCCGGCGGGCCCGCCGTGGACAGCCGTAGGCCGGAGATTGACGGCCAGCAGGCGACTCCCGGACGGATGCACCTCGTCGGTGACGGTGCGCTCCGATCCCAGCAGCGCCGTCATTTCCGGGGCCAGGCCCAATGCGCCCAGAGGCAGTTTCTCCGCGCTCGCGCGCATGCCGAGCAGATGCCGGGCCTCGTCGTTGGCCAGCACCAGCCGCCTGTCGGCGTCCAGGATCAGCACACCTTCACGGACCGAGTGCAGGACGGCGTCGTGGTGCTCGTACATCTGGGTCATCTCGACGGGTCCCAGGCCATGCGTCTGGCGTTGCAGCCGCCTGCTCACCAGCGCCGCCCCGCCCGCGGCGAGGGCCAGCGAGCCCGCCGCGACACCCAAGAGGACCGGCAACTGGCGGCTGACCGTTGCGCCGACATCCACTGTCTGAACGCCCGCGGTGACGATTCCGATCACCGCGCCATGTGCGTCGGTGACGGGCACGAGGGCCCGGACCGCGCTCTGCGGCTCGCCCTCGAAGATCTCGGTGAACGGTTGGCCGGCCGCCGCCCGGCCGATGTCGCCCTGGGCAGGCCGGCCGATAAGAGACGGCCTGGGGTCGGTGTAACGGATCCCGCTCCTGTTGAGCACGGAGACGAAGCCAACGCCGGAACCGTTCCGGGCAGCTTCTGCGAGCGGCTGGAGTACCGCGGTGGGATCGGGCGATTGCAGCGCCCGCACGACGCCTGGTGAATGGGCGAAGCCCTCTGCGACAGCGAGTGACCGGTGGCGGGCATCGTTCTGGGCGTCGTTTGTGGTCTTGAGTACCAGGGCCACCATCGCGGTGGCCGCGAGCAGGAAGAGGACTGTCAGCTGCCATACGAACGCCTGGCCTGCGACGCTCCGCAAGCTGAAAAGCGACGTCAGGTAGGCCTTCCAAGACCGGCCGCCGGCCCGGCGCGATGCAGGGGCGGCTTCTCCGGTGCCATGCCCATGGCCGGGGTTCGTATGTCGTAGCCGGTGGCCTCGGCGTCTGCCGGCCCACGGGCGGCGCGGTGCGCGCCAGAGTAGGCGACCCAGTACCGAGAAGGGGCTAAACCTGCGCATACGACCATTTTCCATCGCCCTCTGCTCTCGCGAACTATGTCTCCGGGCGCGGCCGGATTCATGGCATGGCCCTCGGACCAGATCGGACGGTTCGTACGGTCGGGCCCCACGGCACCGTCCCCGCCTCCACCCAGGTTGTCCGACCTGTTGGGTGGCGTCGTCACCGCGGGAAAGGACGTGGACGGACTGCGGTGCCCTCCAGCCTGGCCAAGCAACCCGACGATCCCCGCCACGCCGAGATCTCGTTCTGGCTGTACTCCGGTGGAGGCCCCGGCGGCATGCCACAGGTCCCGCGCGAGCTGTCCCGTTCGCCGGTTCGCCCGTTCGCCCGTTCGCCCGTTCGCGCGAAGCCGGAGAAGGTACGGACGTGCCCGGTCGACCAGGAGTGCTGTCTTGCGGTCTACGGAAGCCTCATCAGCGCCGGGCGGTCTCGCTGGAACCGTGAGACCGCGACACTGGCGCTGCTGTCGTTCGCGATGCTGATCGTCTCCCTGGACCAGT
>NZ_JBEZJZ010000138.1:0-18679 GCF_040651455.1 Streptomyces sp. NPDC048483 | reverse complement strand
CGGAAGCTAAGCCTTTCAGCGCCGATGGTACTGCAGGGGGGACCCTGTGGGAGAGTAGGACGCCGCCGAACAAATTTTGTGGGAAGCCCCGCACCGTATGGTGCGGGGCTTTTCTGCGTTTACCGGTTCGGTACGCTCGGGGGATGCGCTACGGCCTGGTCATTTTCGATAGCGATGGCGTCCTTGTGGACAGTGAGCCCATTTCGAATCGGGTGCTGGCCGGGTATCTCACGGAATTGGGTCACCCGACCACGTACGAGGAATCGCTGCGGGACTACATGGGCGGGGCGATGCACCGTATTCATGATGTGGTGCTGGAGCGGTCGGGGGAGCGGCTGCCGGCGGACTTCGATGTGACGTTTCATGGGCGGGTTTTTGAGGCGTTTCGTCGGGAGTTGGAGCCCGTGGTCGGGGTCGGCGAGGTGCTGGGGAAGTTGGCCGTGGAGGGGGTGCCGTACTGCGTCGCATCCTCGGGGAGTCATGAGCGGATAAGGGTGGGACTGACGAAGACCGGGCTGTTCGGGCGCTTCGGGGAGGAGTGCATCTTTTCTTCGCAGGATGTGGGGCGGGGGAAGCCGGCGCCGGATCTGTTTTTGCATGCGGCGCGGGTGATGGGTGTTGTGCCGGAGCGGTGTGTGGTTGTCGAGGACAGCGTGCTGGGGGTGCGGGCGGCGGTTGCGGCGGGGATGGATGTCTACGGGTTCACGGCTCTGACGCCGGCGGCGGAGCTGGCGGAGGCCGGGGCGACGGGGCTGTTCACCGGGATGGCGGAGCTGCCCGGGCTGCTTCAGTAGGCAGCCGGGTCGGTCGCGGAAATGGTGGAGTGATCCATCTACCCCTCAGTAGTGTGGAGTTCTAGGCTGTGCGGCCATGACGGCCCCCCGGGTACCAGGAGCGCGACTGCGGCACGGCCGCGTCTCGCTTGCCATCAGCTTCATTGTCCAGGGGGCGGTCTTTGCCCTCCTGGTCACGCGAATACCGGCGATACAGGACCGCTACGGCATCTCGGACGGTCTGTTGCCCGTGTTCCTGGCAGCGGTGCCGGTGCTGGCCGGGGTCGGCAGCGTCGGGACCGAGCATCTGGTGAAGCGGGTGCGGCCGAGCCTGGTGTTGCGGTGGGTGCAGCCGGTGGTGTGTCTGGCGTTGCTGGCCGTGGGGTCGGTGGGGTCGATGGCGCAGGTGGCGTGTGCGCTGGCCGCGTTCGGGCTGTCGGTGGGGGCGCTGGATGCATCGATGAACATGCTCGGAGTAAGCCTCCAGCGGGCGTACGCGCGGAGCATCATGCTCGGATTTCATGCCGCGTACAGCCTGGGCGGGATTGTGGGGGCGTCGCTGGCGTGGGCGGGGGCGCACTGGCATCTGTCGCTGGCGGTGCTGTACGGGCCGGTGGTGCTGGTGTTGGCGCCGTTGGCGTTGGTCGTGGGCCGATGGTTTGTGGATCAGCAGCCGGCCGAGCAGCGGTCCGTGGCGGGCGGGGACGGGCCGGCGGCGGGTGTCGCGATGCGGCTGCTGTTGCCGCTGTGCCTGGTGATGGCGTTCGCGTACATCGGGGATGCGACCGTCTCCAACTGGAGCGCCAAGTATCTGCAGGACGTGCTGGGGAGTTCCGAGCAGCTGGCGACCGTGCCGTACAACGTCTATATGGTCACCACGCTGCTCGGGCGGGCCGCGGGAGACCTGGGGGTTCGGCGGTTCGGGGCGGTTGCGGTGGTGCGTACCGGAACGGTGGTCGCGGCGGGGGGCTTTGTCGTGGTGGCGGCGGCGCCCGGGGCATGGACGGGGATGGCGGGGTTCACGCTGCTGGGGCTCGGGCTGTGCGTGATCGTGCCGCAGACGTTCGCGGCGGCGGGGAGGCTGTTTCCGGGGCAGTCGGATACGGCTGTCGCGCGGCTGAATATTTTCAACTATGTGGGATTTTTGATCGGGTCGCCGTTGGTAGGCGGTATCGGCGACGCCTGGAGCTATCGGGGGGCGATGCTCGTACCGATGGCGCTCGTACTGGTGACGCTGGTGTACGCCCGCTCGTTCGGGTCAGCTCAGGCCAGATACGGTGACGAGCATGAGCGGCCGCGCACAGCTGATGTGGGATGAGGCAGTAACGGGCTATGACTTCGGGCCCGGTCATCCGATGGACCCGGTCAGGCTCGCGCTGACCATGCGACTGGTGGAGGCGTACGAGCTCGACCGCGGGCCCCTGGAGGTGGTCGCGGCCAAGCCGGCCGGGGACTCCACGCTGCGGCTGGTGCATCGCGAGGACTACATCGCGGCGGTGCGCAGGGCCTCGTCCGATCCCGCGTCGGCGGATCTCGCGTACGGGCTGGGGACGGAGGACGATCCGGCGTTCGCGGGGATTCATGAGGCGTCGGCGCTGATCGCGGGGCAGTCGGTGGGGGCGGCGGAGGCCGTCTGGCGCGGGGATGCGCTGCATGCGGTGAATTTCGCCGGCGGACTGCACCATGCGATGCCCGGTGGCGCGTCCGGGTTCTGTATCTACAACGACGCGGCGCTGGCTATCGCCCGGCTGCTGGAGCTGGGCGCCGAACGGGTCGCGTACGTGGATGTGGATGTGCATCACGGGGACGGCGTGCAGGCAGCGTTCTGGGAGGACCCGCGGGTGCTGACGGTCTCGCTGCACGAGCATCCGCGGACGCTCTTTCCGCAGACCGGCTGGCCGGAGGAGACCGGCGGCGAGGGCGCGGAGGGCAGCGCGGTCAATGTGGCGCTGCCGGCCGGGACCGGTGACGAGGGGTGGCTGCGGGCCTTTCATGCGGTGGTGCCCGAGCTGCTGGGCGCCTTCCGGCCGCAGGTGATCGTGACCCAGCACGGCGCGGACACCCATTTCGAGGACCCGCTGGCGCATCTGGCGGTGAGCGTGGACGCGCAGCGGGCGGTGGCGGAGTCCTGCCATGAGCTGGCGCATGAGCATGCGGACGGGCGGTGGATCGCGCTCGGTGGCGGCGGCTATGCGGTGGTGGATGTGGTGCCGCGCAGCTGGACGCATCTGACGGCGATCGCGGCGGGCCGGCCGATCGACCCGGCCTCGATGGTGCCGGAGTCGTGGCGGCACGAAGTGTTCCGCAGGACACGGCAGTTGGCGCCGCAGCGGATGACGGACGGCCGTACGCCGCAGTGGCGGGACTTCGCCGACGGCGGCTACGACCCGGCCGACCGGCTGGACCAGGCGGTGCTGGCCACCCGGCGGGCGGTGTTCCCCTCACACGGGCTGCTGCCCTGACGGTGCGACAGCCTGAGGGCCCTGTAACGCCGTTACGGCGGTGCTGATACCGCCCTGGCGGGCCGGATGCGGCCGTACGGGTTCCTCCGCCCCACAGATGTGTGACTACCCGTCGGTTAGGGCATCCGCAATCCGGTCAACGCACGACCATGAGGCGCGTGGTGGGCACCGAGGCGCTGCGGGCGCACCTGATCGAGGCGCGGCTCGCGGGGACGATCGCGACCCTGCGCGAGAAAAGTCTGGGGCGCTACCGGCTCTTCGCGGCGCGCGATCCGCGGGTACTGCTCGGGCTCGATCCCGAACGGGACTGGCCACTGGGCGAAGTGCTGCGGCTGATGGGGCAGAAGTGCGGGGTTTCGGTCGATCCCGCGCACACTTCCGGCCCCGATGTCATCGACCCGGACCGTACGATCGCGGCGCTGGACGGATTCGCCGAGCGGCTCGGCGAGGCGGCCGGCCGGCGGGCGCCGGTGCTGCTCGGCACCGGGCATCCGCACCGGCTGCTGGAGTTCTACGCCGCGCTCGCAGACGCGCTCTCGTCGGCGGGCTGCACCGTCCTCACCCCGGCGTATGGCTGTCGTGTCGACATAGCGACCAGGTTCGGACTACGTACCCGCTCGCTCGATTACGTACGGGGAGTCGCGCTGATGCGCGAGGCGGGCGCGCGGGGAGCACCCGGGACGGGGGGCGTGCACACCCATTCGCCGCTCCCGGTGCGGACCGCGCTGGCGGCCGCGGCGGACGCCGGGGGACCGCTGCCGGGGCTGGTGATCGGGGACCACGGATGGGTCTGCGGAGCAGGTCAGCTGGGCATTGAGGCGATCGGGCTGGCGGACACGGACGACCCCGCGCTGTTCGTCGGGCAGGCGGAGGGCAGGGTGTCCGCGGTGGTGCCGCTCGACGACGCCGTACCGTCCGTCGGCTACCGCCCCCTGGCGCGTTATGTACTCAATCGTGCGTATCTGTCACGGTAGGCGGTCGTTCGCTGCTCCTCTTCCCCACTCGCATCACTGGCCCCTAATCTGGGGAGTGAGCGCATAGCGACGAAGAGTCACCGGAGGGGAAGCCGGTGACCGTCTTATGCGGAAGGTGCAGGTGTGGCATGGCTGCAGAGCAGAGGCCTCTGAACGAGGTCGTGTTTCTGACCGTGGCGGAAGTCGCCACGGTCATGCGAGTGTCGAAGATGACCGTGTACCGCTTGGTGCACAGCGGTCATCTGCCCGCGATCAGGGTGGGGAGGTCGTTCCGGGTGCCGGAGCAGGCCGTGCACGACTATCTCCGTGAGTCCTATGTGGGGGTGGAATCAGCCTGACGGGTCCTTCGGCGACCCTCGGATTACGCCGTACGCCCGGCGCCGGGTAGGCTGGCCCGATGTAGGTAGTGTGGGCTCGGACGCCCCGCACCGAGTGATTCGAAGTGAGCGAGGGTAGTCGTGGGCTCTGTTATCAAGAAGCGGCGCAAGCGGATGGCTAAGAAGAAGCACCGCAAGCTGCTCAAGCGCACCCGCGTTCAGCGTCGTAACAAGAAGTAAGAGACGCTGATTCGCGATTTCGCGGCCTCCTGTCACCTTGGTGTGGCAGGGGGCCGCGGTGCGTTGTGGGCCGTATGGGCGGGCCTTGGGCGCGAAATGCAGCGAAGGGCATCCTGCGGTCATCCCCGCGCAACACCGACCCGATAGCGTGGCCCGTACAGCTCGACGCAGGCGGAGGCCGAGGGCGGGAAGGAAGGGCTGATCTTGGGCAAGGTCGTGCTCGTCACGGGAGCCGCACGCCAGCTGGGGGGCCGGTTCGTCCGCAGTATCCAGCGCGATCCCGACATCGACCGGGTGATCGGGGTCGACGCCGTGCCGCCGGAGCACCATCTGGGCGGCGCCGAATTCCTCCGGGCCGACATCCGGCATCCCACGATCGCCAGGGTCCTGGCCGAGACGGGTGTCGACACCGTCGTCCACATGGACATCAACGGCACGCCCCTGGGCAGCCGCGGCGGCCGCGCCGCCGTCAAGGAAGCCAACGTCATCGGCACCATGCAGCTCCTCGGCGCCTGCCAGAAGGCTCCGAACGTGCAGCGCCTGGTCATCAAGTCCAGCGCCAGCGTCTACGGCTCCGCCCCCAAGGACCCGGCGGTCTTCAGCGAGACCACCCCGCCCAAATCGCTGCCCAGCGGCGGCTTCGCCAAGGACGTCGTCGAGATCGAGGGATACGTACGCGGCTTCGCCCGGCGGCGGCCCGATGTGGCGGTGTGCGTGCTGCGCTTCGCCAATATCCTCGGGCCGTGCGCGGACTCCCCGCTCGCCGAGTACTTCTCGCTGCCCGTCTGGCCGACGGTCCTCGGCTACGACCCGCGGCTGCAGTTCGTCCACGAGGACGACGCCATCGAAGTGCTGCGGATCGCCGCCTCCGCGCCGCGCCGGGGCACGCTCAACAGCGGTACGTTCAATATCGCCGGGGACGGTGTGCTGCTGCTCTCGCAGATCTCCCGGCGGCTGGGGCGGCCCACGCTGCCGCTGTTCCTGCCGACCGTGACCTGGGCCGGTACGGCGCTGCGGGCCATCGGCATCACGGACTTCTCGCCGGAACAGATCCGGATGCTGACCCACGGCAGAGTCGTCGAGACGACGCAGATGCGCGAGACACTGGGCTTCCAGCCGCAGTACACGACGGCGGAGACCTTCGCGGAATTCGCCCGCAGCCGCGGACCCGGGCTGCTGCCGCCCGAGTCCCTCGCCCGCACCGTCGACAAGCTCGCCGGCGTGCTGCCCGCACGCTGCGGCCCGACCCAGTGAGGAGTTCACCCACGATGGCGGACGCCAAGGTCATTCCCTTCGGCGAGGAGCCTCGGGCGCGCAGAAAGGCCAGGCGGGCCGGGCGCGCGGGGCACGGTGCGGCGCTGGCGCCCGTACCGGAGGCGCGCAGCGGGCCCGAGGAACCGGAGGCGCGCCGACGGCAGGACGGCGGGCGGTCCCTGGACGAGAAGATCGCGGGCGGACTGGCGTTCCTGCGCCGGCGGATCACCGGCGACTACGAGGTCGACGACTTCGGCTACGACGAGGAGCTGACCGACCAGGTCCTGATGTCGTTGCTGCGGCCGTTCGCCGAGAGGTACTTCCGGGTCGAGGTGAAGGGTGTGGAGAACATCCCTTCCGACGGTGGAGCGCTGATCGTCGCCAATCACTCCGGGACGCTGCCGCTGGACGGGCTGATGCTCCAGGTCGCGGTGCACGACCACCATCCCGCAGAGCGTCATCTGCGGCTGCTGGCGGCCGATTTGGTGTTTGTGCTCCCGGTGATAAACGAGCTGGCGCGGAAGGCCGGGCACACCCTGGCGTGCGCGGAGGACGCGCAGCGGCTGCTCGAGCGCGGTGAGGTCGTCGGGGTGATGCCGGAGGGCTTCAAGGGCATCGGCAAGCCCTTCGCGGACCGCTACAAGCTCCAGCGGTTCGGGCGGGGCGGGTTCGTCTCGACGGCGCTGAAGGCCGGGGTGCCGATCGTGCCGTGCTCCATCGTGGGCGCGGAGGAGATCTACCCGATGCTCGGGAACGCCAAGACGCTGGCGCGGGTGCTGGGGCTGCCGTATTTCCCGCTCACGCCGACGTTTCCGTGGCTGGGGCCGCTGGGGGCGATGCCGCTGCCGACGAAGTGGACGATCCAGTTCGGCGAGCCCATCTCGACGGACGGCTATCCGCCGGAGGCGGCGGACGACCCGATGCTGATGTTCAACCTGACCGATCAGGTACGCGAAACGATTCAGCACACGCTGTACAAGCTGCTGGTGCAGCGCCGCTCCGTGTTCTTCTGACCGCGGGACGGCAGAGGGCGCCGACGTTGCCTGGCTCCGGCGGGCGGCCTGCAAGCTGGTGACGCAGCGGCGCCCGGTGTTCTTCCGAGGGAAGGACCGGAAGAACACCGGGCGCCGCGTCCGGTGCGGTGTGTCGGGTGTGGTGCGCCGGGCTATTTCGGCAGGTCCCCGCCGTCGATGCCCAGGCCGGGAAGCAGACCGGGCAGCAGTGGCGGGAGGGTGACATCGGGGTGGCCGGGGGTGTGGCGGCCGTGGCCGGTCTGCGGGGTGGGGCTGCCGTCCTTGTCGGGCGGGTCCAGCAGGCCGCCCGTATTGCCGCCGAGCAGGCCGTCGTCCTGGGACGGTGAGGCCGACGGGCGCGGTGCGTGCGCACTGCCGCCGTGCTTGCCGGACGAGGACTCGCCGCCGGAAGGCCTGGCCTTGTGGCCGCGGTCGGATTCGGTGCCCGGAGCGGCGGGCGCGCCGTGGTGGGGGCGCTTGCCGTCCGGGGTCTGCGGCAGCAGCTTGCGGAGCGGACCGACCTCTTCGTCTATGGCGTCGAAGACCGAGCTGACCCTGTCGCGCACGTCCGTGAGCTGTACGGGGAGCCTGTCGCGCAGCTGCGACCAGGTGCCGCGATGGGACTTGGTGAAGGAGCTCAGCGCCTGGATGGGGCCGAGCGAGCCATCGCGTGCGTACGCCTCGTGCAGCAGGCGGTGGCCCTCGCCCGCGTCGTGTGTCACGCCGGACAGCGCCTTGCGGACCTCGCCGAGCGATTCATGGTCCAGGTCGGCGACCCGGCCGCGCTCCATCAGGCGACGGGCCTCCATCATGCGCGTGGCGGCCTGGTCGAGGTAGAGCCGGCCGCGGTCGGAGTCGTCGCCGGCCATGCCGAGCTTGAGGTCCTCCATGCCCCGTTTGAGGCCGTAGAGGGAGTCGCCGGGGAGAGCCTCGGAGCTGGCCGCGGCGACGCCGCTGAACGCCCCGGCGGCGACGCCGACCGTCAGTCCGCCCGCGGCCAGCCCCTTGGTGAGGCGGGAGCGGGGGCGCAGCCGGCCGAGTGATTTCGCGGCGCGGTGTGCGCCCTTGGATGTGCGCTGCTCGGGCACCCTGGCGTCGTCGGACGGGGCGCCTTCGGCGAAGGCGGCCTCCATCGCGGCGATGAGCTGGGCGCGCTGGACAGTCTTGACCTCGGCGGCCATCTCCGGCTTCGGGAGTTCCCCGAGGCCGTCGGCAACCGCCAACAGCCGTGCTTCTTCCGGCGTCTGTGCCGGACTGTCGACCTGGTCCTCGGCCGCCGCGCCCTGGAGGACCTGCTCCTCCAGGGCCTGGGCGAAGGCGTTGGCCCGCCGGTGCGCCGCGACATTCGCGATCACCTGCGGCACCTCCTCTCGTCATCCCGCTCGACTCCCCGGACTGGCTTTGACTGTCCAGACGGACCGGACGGTTGCACGCCGTGCGGCGACCACTCGAAAGAGTGAGAGGTAACCGGCATGGCGTGACCGCATGGAGCCTGCATTCCGCACAACGAGCGCCGCGGCACTCGGGTTACGCACTCACGATGATCTGACCGACCGGGTATGGCTGGTCACCAAGAGTAAGTGCGGGAGAGTATGGAGGAGTTGGTGAATTCGACGGGGGCGGGGGTGGGTCAGCGGGCGTCTTCAGGGAGGAGCCGCGCCAGGGTGCGGACGGCCCGGTACTGGAGGGTCTTGATCGCGCCCTCGTTCTTTCCCATGACGCGGGCGGTCTCGGCGACCGAGAGGCCCTGCAGAAAGCGGAGTGTGACGCATTCCTGCTGCTGGGGGTTGAGCTTACGGACCGCCTCCAGCAGGGCGGCGTTGGAGAGGGATTCGAGGACCGAGTCCTCGGGACTGCGCTCGACCTCGTTGGCGTCGAGCATCTCTCCGGTGGTGACTTCCAGGCGGAAGCGGGAGGACTTGAAATGGTCGGCGACGAGGTTGCGGGCGATGGTCACCAGCCAGGCGCCGAAGTCGCGGCCCTGCCAGGTGAACGTGCCGATACGGCGCAGCGCGCGCAGGAACGTCTCGCTGGTCAGGTCCTCGGCGGTGGCCCGGCCGCCCACGCGGTAGTAGATGTAGCGGTAGACCGTGTCGGCGTACTGGTCGTAGAGGCGGCCGAAGGCGTCGGCCTCGCCCGCCTGGGCGCGTTCGACGAGATCCATCATGCGACGGCTGTCGCTGTCGGCGGGGCGACGGGCGGTGGTCGTGCCGGCGCCCGAGCGGCGGGTTCTGCCGGCGGCCTTGGCGACCGCAGCACTCCCGTCGGCCAAGGCATAGCAGGGGCCGGCAGCGGGGACGGCTGAGGCGAATGCGGGGACGGCGTACGCGGTGGGGACAAAACTGCGCAGGTGGTCGACGAGTGTCGTACGCAGCGTAGCCAGGCCCGAGGCGTCAACCCCGACGTGTGGGTACACGGGACTCCCAGAGGCAGAGCTTCCATCACGTGCAGTGCGGGACCATTCACTCGTCGTAGGGACGTGTGGGTTCCGAATTGCGTCTGAGGAGAATAACGCTTCGTACAGGCAGCGCTACACCCAGTTGCTCAAATCATCGATTACTTACGGTCTGTGCCGGGTTGGTGGCAGATCAAGTATCGAATACTGAGCAACTATTGATCGGAAGGTGACGCAATCTGCCTGGTTGGAGGGCGTGTTGTGGTTGACCGCCAGCAACGGGACTGACGGGGCAGCGGTGGGGGTAGGGAGTCCGGATGGTCCCCCGCGCCGCCTTGTGATCAACCCTGGTCAGCGGCGGCGGCGCTGGAGCGCGACCGCGGCCGCGGCGCCGCCCGCGAGGGCACCCACACCGGCTGCCGCCGGGATGCCGATCTTGACCGCCTTGCGGCCCGTCCGGTAGTCGCGCAGCCGCCAGCCCTGCTCGCGTGCGTGCTTGCGCAGTCGGCTGTCGGGATTGATCGCATACGGGTGCCCGACGAGCGAGAGCATCGGGATGTCGTTGGCGGAGTCGCTGTATGCGGCGCAGTGCGACAGTTCCAGGCCCTCGGCGGTGGCGAGCGCGCGGACGGCCTCGGCCTTGGCCGGGCCGTGCAGGGGTTCGCCCACCAACTTGCCCGTGTACACGCCGCCGACGGACTCGGCGACGGTGCCCAGTGCGCCGGTCAGGCCCAGCCGGCGGGCGATGATCGTCGCGGTCTCGACGGGGGCCGCGGTCACCAGCCAGACCTTCTGGCCCGCGTCCAGGTGGGCCTGGGCGAGCGCGCGGGTGCCCGGCCAGACACGCTCGGCCATGTACTCGTCGTAGATCTCCTCGCCGATGGACATCAACTCGGCGACGCGGTGGCCCTGGACGATGGAGAGCGCGCTGTTGCGGACGTCCGCCATGTGCTCGGGGTTCTCCGAGCCGGCCAGCCGGAAGTAGATCTGCTGCCAGGCGAAGCGGGCCAGGTCGCGCTTGTGGAAGAAGTGCCGTTTGTAGAGGCCGCGGCCGAAGTGGAAGAGGGCGGCGCCCTGCATGACGGTGTTGTCGAGGTCGAAGAAAGCGGCAGCCGCCTCGTCCCCGGCGACCGGGAACTCCGGCTCCTCCGGGGCTTCCTCGACCGCGGGCGCTTCCTGGGAAGACTTACGGGCGGCCTCGGCCGCGGCCTCGCCGGCCAGCACACTGCGGGCCGTGGCGGGTCGTCTGCGGCGGGTGAACCATTGGGGAGCGGGCGCCATGACGGTAGCGTAGCCAGTTTGTTCGGTGCGACTGGTTACGGGCGCGTGTCCGGGAGCCCTGAGGCGAGAAAAGGTTGGGTAAGGCCTGCCATACGGCCGTTCTGTGCGGGTTTCGGCGGTGGGTTTCGGCGGCGGTCAGGCGCCCAGTGCCGTGCGCAGCCGCTTGGGGTCGACGCGCCAGAAGTCGTGCTGTTTGCCGTCCACCAGGACGACCGGGATCTGCTCCCAGTACAGGCGGTGCAGCTCGGCGTCCTCGGTGATGTCCTTCTTCTCCCAGGACGCGCCCGTTTCGGCGCAGACCTTCTCGATCACTGCCTGGGCGTCGTCGCACAGATGGCAGCCCGGCTTGCCGATGAGGGTGACCATCGCGTCGGCGGGGTTCTTGCGGGGGCTGCGGCTGAACAAGGGGGCCATGGAGCCATTGTGCCAATTCGGCAGGGTGCTCCGGGGCGCCGGTTCGCTTACCATCGGTGGGCGATTTGTAGGTTTCCGGGGGCATAGTGGCAAGGAGTGAGGGCACGTGCTCCCGTCGACGCTCCCGCGACACCAGTGGGAAGCGAGTGAACGGTGTGACGTGGGAGTTGGTTCCGCGCACACCGGGAAAAGCCGCGTGACCCCGGTCACTTTGGGCGGACAAAGCGGACACCATCTTTGTGCACGCGTTCACAAAGGCATAGCCTGCGAGAGACAGGGCGGTCGGGTTCCAGGCCGGCGCCCGCAGCCCCGCTCTACCCGCAGGAGCACCGTGGCAACTGGCCGAACTCACCGACCGGCGACCCGAAGCCGAGGGATTCCCGAGGCCACCGTCGCCAGGCTTCCGCTGTATCTGCGTGCACTGACCGCGCTCTCCGAGCGCTCGGTCCCCACGGTCTCCTCCGAGGAGCTCGCGGCCGCGGCGGGGGTCAACTCCGCCAAGCTGCGCAAGGACTTCTCCTACCTCGGCTCCTACGGGACCCGCGGCGTCGGCTACGACGTGGAGTACCTCGTCTACCAGATCTCGCGCGAGCTCGGCCTGACCCAGGACTGGCCCGTGGTCATTGTCGGTATCGGTAACCTCGGCGCCGCCCTCGCCAACTACGGCGGCTTCGCCTCCCGCGGCTTCCGTGTCGCCGCCCTGATCGACGCCGACCCGGCCATGGCCGGCAAGCCCGTCGCGGGCATCGCGGTCCAGCACACCGACGAGCTGGAGCACATCATCGAGAGCAACGGCGTCTCGATCGGCGTCATTGCCACACCGGCCGGGGCCGCCCAGCAGGTCTGTGAGCGCCTGGTCGCCGCCGGTGTCACCTCGATCCTCAACTTTGCGCCGACCGTACTGACCGTCCCGGACGGGGTGGACGTACGCAAGGTCGACCTGTCGATAGAGCTGCAGATCCTCGCCTTCCACGAGCAGCGCAAGGCGGGCGAGGAGTCCGGCCAGGAAAGCGGTGCGCCGGCCCCGGTGGCGCGCGCCGCTGCCGCCGGGTCCGAGGCCGACCGCAAGGGACCTGACGGGGACGTTCCCGCCGTGATGCCGGCATGAGTCTCCTGGTCGTCGGACTGAGCCATCGCAGCGCGCCGGTCAGCGTGCTGGAGCGGGCTGCGCTGCCTCCGGAGGCGCGCGGCAAGCTGCTGCAGGACGCGGTGTCGGCCGAGCCGGCCACCGAGTCCGCGGTGCTCTCCACCTGCAACCGCATCGAGCTCTACGCCGATGTGGACAAGTTCCACGCCGGTGTCGCCGAGCTTTCCACCCTCCTGGCGCGCCACGGCGGCGCAGGCCTGGAGGAGCTCACCCCCTATCTCTACGTCCACTACGAGGACCGCGCCGTCCACCACCTCTTCTCGGTGGCCTGCGGCCTGGACTCGATGGTCATCGGCGAGGGCCAGATCCTCGGCCAGATCAAGGACGCGCTCGCCGTCGCCCAGGAGCAGCACACCGCGGGCCGGCTGCTGAACGACCTCTTCCAGCAGGCGCTGCGGGTCGGCAAGCGCGCCCACAGCGAGACCGGCATCGACAAGGCCGGCCAGTCGCTGGTCACCTTCGGCCTGGAGCAGCTCGCGGGCGGCGCCGATGTCGAGAAGTGGGCCGGCGGCAAGCGGGCGCTGGTGATCGGCGCGGGCTCGATGTCCTCGCTGGCCGCGACCACCCTCGTACGGGCGGGCGTGGCCGAACTGGCGGTCGCCAACCGTACGGTGGAGCGCGCCGAGCGGCTCGTCCAGATCCTCACCGAGCCCGGCGGTCCGGGAGCGGCGAGCGGGCTGACCGCCCGCGCGGTGCCGATGGACGCCGTCGGGGTGGAGCTGGCCGGCGCCGATGTGGTCGTCTCCTGTACGGGCGCGGCCGGGCTGGTGCTGCACGCCGACGCCGTGGCCGCCGCCATGGCCGACCGTAAGGGCACTACGGACGGCCTGGCGCTGCTCGACCTCGCCATGCCGCGTGACATCGACGCCGCGGTCCACCGGATCGAGGGCACGCACCTCGTCGACATCGAGACGCTCGCGGACGCCTCGGCGGACGCTCCCATGGCGGCCGACGTGGACAAGGTGCGCGGCATCGTCTCCGACGAGGTCGCGGCCTTCGGCGCCGCCCAGCGCGCCGCGCACATCACCCCCACCGTGGTCGCCCTGCGCACCATGGCCGCGGACGTCGTCGCCGGCGAGATCGCCCGGCTCGACGGCCGCCTCCCCGACCTGGACGACAAGCAGCGCGCCGAGATCACCCAGACCGTGCGCCGCGTCGTCGACAAACTCCTGCACGCGCCCACCGTGCGGGTCAAGCAGCTCGCCAGCGAGCCCGGCGGCGCCGGGTACGCGGACGCGCTGCGCGAACTCTTCGATCTCGATCCGCAGACGGTTGCCGCCGTCAGCCGGGCCGACACGCGCGCCGACAGGCACGATGCAGCACGGGAGCGCACACCATGACCGACATCACTACCAGAGCCCTGCGGCTGGGTACCCGCCGCAGCAAGCTCGCCATGGCCCAGTCCGGGCACGTCGCCGAGGCGGTGCGCGAGCTGACCGGCCGCCCCGTCGAGCTGGTGGAGATCACCACGTACGGCGACACCTCTCGCGAGCACCTGGCGCAGATCGGCGGCACCGGCGTCTTCGTCTCCGCGCTGCGCGACGCGCTGCTCGCCGGGGACATCGACTTCGCCGTTCACTCGCTCAAGGACCTGCCCACCGCGCAGCCCGAGAACCTGACCCTGGCCGCGATACCCGTACGGGAAGATCCCCGTGACGCGCTGATCGCCCGGGACGGTCTCACGTTTGAACAGCTTCCCGACGGCGCCCGCATCGGCACCGGCTCCCCCAGGCGGATGGCGCAGCTCAACGCCTGGGCACGGACGCTGGGCCGGCGCGTGGAGGCCGTACCGATACGCGGGAACATCGACACCCGCATCGGCTTCGTCGAAAAGGGCGAGCTGGACGCGGTCGTGCTGGCCGCCGCCGGGCTCACCCGGATCGGCCGGATCGACGAGGCGACGCAGCTGCTGTCGCCCGACGTGGTTTTGCCCGCCCCCGGCCAGGGGGCGCTGGCGATCGAGTGCCTCGCGGTGCACCATGTGCACGGCACAGCCCTCGTCGCCCAGCTTGCCGAGCTCGACGACCCGGTCACCCGGGCCGCCGTGACCGCCGAGCGTTCCCTGCTCGCCGCCCTGGAGGCCGGCTGCTCCGCACCCGTTGGAGCGCTGGCCGACCTTTCCCCAAGCTCTCGACTTCGCTCGAGCAGGGGAGGCCCCAAGGCTGACGAGCAGGCTGTCACCGAAATGCATCTGCGCGGCGTCGTCGGCACGACCGACGGCAGCGTGCTGGTGCAGCTGTCCACCACCGGGCACGTACCTGCCTCTCTTGACGACGACGCGACCTGGCTGAACTTGGGCCGGGAGCTTGCCGCCGAGATGCTCGCAAAGGGTGCGGCCGGTCTTATGGGGGAGCGAGCATTTTGAACCCCACCGCCCCAAACCACTCCGCCTCCGGTCAGGTCACCTTCCTGGGTGCCGGGCCGGGAGACCCGGGTCTGCTGACGCTGCGTGCCGTGGAGGCGCTGGCCTCCGCGGACGTACTGATCGCCGACCCGCAGGTGCTGGACGTCGTGCGCGTGCATGCCCGCGCACACGTGGACACACCATTGCAGGCGTCGACTGACGAGGCGTCAATCCCCGTCTCCCCCAACGGCGTTTCGCCGCTTCGGGACACCGCCAATCTTGTCATGGCGGCGGCCCGCGCGGGCAAGCGGGTCGTGCGGGCCGTCACCGGCGACCCCGGCCTCGACGGATACGTCGCCGAGGAGATGCTGGCGTGCGCCGCCGAGGGCATCGTCTTCGAGGTCGTGCCGGGCATCGCCGCGGCCGTCGGCGTGCCCGCGTACGCCGGTGTGCCGCTGCGTGACGCCCAGGGCACGGATGTGCGGTTCATCGACGCCCGCAGCGCCGATGACCGCTGCTGGTCCGAGCTCGGTGCCAGCGACGCCACCGCCGTCGTCTCCACCACGCTCGACTCGGTGGCCGCGGCCGCCGGCGAGCTGGTGACCGCGGGCCGCAAGCCCGACACACCGCTCAGCGTCACGGTCGCCGGTACCACCACGCGCCAGCGCACCTGGACCGCGACCCTCGGGTCCGTCGCCCAGGTGCTCAAGGCCGCCAAGGTGCTGCCTTCGCCGGACGGTCATCAGCCGGTCATAGCCGTGGTCGGTGAGCGCAGTGCCCCCGCGCAGCGCGACCGGCTGTCGTGGTTCGAGTCCAAGCCGCTGTTCGGCTGGCGGGTGCTCGTGCCGCGGACCAAGGAGCAGGCCGCGTCGCTCTCCGACCAGCTCGTCTCGTACGGCGCGGTGCCGCACGAGGTCCCGACCATCGCCGTCGAGCCGCCGCGCACCCCGCAGCAGATGGAGCGCGCGGTCAAGGGCCTGGTCACCGGCCGTTACGAGTGGATCGCCTTCACCTCGGTCAACGCCGTCAAGGCCGTCCGGGAGAAGTTCGAGGAGTACGGCCTGGACGCCCGCGCCTTCGCCGGGATCAAGGTCGCCGCGGTCGGCGAGCAGACCGCCAAGGCGCTGGTCGCCTTCGGTGTGAAGCCCGACCTGGTGCCGAGTGGCGAGCAGTCGGCCGCCGGCCTGCTGGAGGACTGGCCCCCCTACGACCCGGTCTTCGACCCGATCGACCGCGTCTTCCTGCCGCGCGCCGACATCGCCACCGAGACCCTGGTGGCCGGGCTGATCGAGCTGGGCTGGGAGGTCGACGACGTCACGGCCTACCGGACCGTGCGCGCCTCGCCGCCGCCGGCCGAGACGCGGGAGGCCATCAAGGGCGGCGGCTTCGACGCCGTGCTGTTCACGTCCTCCTCGACCGTGCGGAACCTCGTCGGCATCGCCGGCAAGCCGCACAACGTGACCGTGATCGCCTGTATCGGCCCGGCCACCGCCAAGACCGCCGAGGAACACGGGCTGCGCGTGGACGTCATGTCGCCCGAGCCCTCGGTGCACAAGCTGGCCGAAGCGCTCGCCGACTTCGGGGCGGCGCGGCGCGATGCCGCGCTCGAGGCCGGTGACCCGGTCACCCGCCCGAGCGAGCGGCGGCCCGGCTCGCGCCGGCGGGCGCGTAGTTGAGCAGGTAGCTGAGTGAGGAAGGGCGCCCCTGTCGGGGGCGCCCTTCTGCGTTACGGGCGGCCCGGCGACCGGAGCCCGGGCGCGCGGGATCCGGTGGACCGGGCGGCGGCAGGGCGGGCCGTCAAGAAGAAAGAACCCGGGGAAAGAACCTTCCAAACCAACCAAACCCCGGATTCGTCACCCACGGGGGTGAATCCGCTCAACTCGGCTGGCGCGGAGGAAGTTTGGGCGGGCAGGCTCGGCCGTGACAACCGCAGACATGCGACGGCCCCCGCCGGGACTGCAATCCCAGTGCGAGGGCCTGACCACAAAGGAAGCCGAACCTTCCCGATGGCTGAGAAACAGCTTAGCGCCGCCGCGCGCCCGCACTCCCGTGTTCGCCGAAGTGCCACCCACACCGGGGTCACCCACATCAGGCACCACCAGCCGGACCGGTACACGATCATCGGCAATCACCTTGCCCAGCACCACGATCTGTCGCTGACCGCGATCGGGGTGGCCACCCACATCCTGTCGCTGCCCGAGGGCGCCTGCGTCGACATCCGCACGCTCGCCGCCCGGTTCCCGGAGGGCCGCGACCGGATCGCCTTCGCGCTGCGGGAGTTGGAGGCCCAGGGCTATCTGGAGCGGGTGCGGGAACGGACGCCCAACGGGCGGGTGATCACGCGTACTTATGCCTGCAACGACCCGGGCGCCGATCATGCCCGGACGGTGGCGGTAGCGGCAGCGGCGGAGGAGTCGGTGACGCCGCCCCCGGCCGCGGTACCGGCAACCCCGGCAACCCCGGCACCCCCGGCACCGTCGGCACCGCCCGCGCCCGCCGAGCCGTCCGCCCCCGCCGAGCCGCCCCGTACGCCGCAATACCGCACGGCCGTTGCGCTGCTCGCCGGGCTGCGGCGCAACGATGACCGGCTGACCCTCGCCGAACGGGACATCCGCAGCCTGGCCCCCGCCGTCGTCGCCTGGCTGGAGAACGGTGCCAGTCCGGCCGCCGTCCGGCGCACCCTCACCGCCAACCTTCCGGCGGTCCCGAAGAACGTGGCCAGGCTGCTCGCCCACCGGCTCCGGGAGCTGCTGCCACCGCCCCTCCCCGAAGGCCCCGTGGAGCCATCGGCAGGCGCGGCGGGGGCCGGGCACCGGCCCGACCCGTTCCAGACCTGCGACGGCTGCGAGCGCGCTTTCCGTGCCGCGGAGCCGGGCCTGTGCCGGGACTGCCGCTGTGATCCGGCGGGCGGGGACGCCGTTCTCGCGGCCTGAGCGGCCGACGTCGCGTCGGCAAAGGCGTGTGCGGGGCGGGCGTAGCGTGGCGGTATGACGAAGTACGGAAGCTTCCCGGGGGCGCGGCCGCGACGGCTGCGCACCACCCCCGCCATGCGGCGGATGGTCGCGGAGTACCGCCTGCATCCGGCCGACCTCATTCTCCCGGCGTTCGTGCGGGAGGGCATCGCCGAGCCGGTGCCGATCTCCGCCATGCCGGGCGTCGTCCAGCACACCCGCGACACCCTGCGCAAGGCGGCCGTCGAGGCGGCCGCGGCCGGGGTCGCCGGGATCATGCTGTTCGGCGTGCCGGAGGACGAGAAGAAGGACGCGGCCGGCACGGCGGGCACGGACCCCGACGGCATCCTGCAGCAGGCCATCCGGGACGTCCGGTCGGAGATCGGCGACGACCTCGTCGTCATGTCGGACCTGTGCCTGGACGAGTACACCGACCACGGCCACTGCGGCGTCCTGGACGCCGACGGCCGGGTCGACAACGACGCCACCCTGGAGCGCTACGCCGAGATGGCGCAGGTCCAGGCCGACGCGGGCGTCCATGTGGTCGGCCCCAGCGGCATGATGGACGGTCAGGTCGGCGTCATCCGGGATGCACTGGACCAGACCGGTCATGAGGACGTGTCGGTCCTGGCCTACACGGTGAAGTATTCGTCGGCGTTCTACGGGCCGTTCCGGGAGGCCGTCGGCTCTTCGCTGAAGGGCGACCGCAAGACCTACCAGCAGGACCCGGCCAACCTCCGCGAGTCGCTGCGCGAGCTGGCGCTCGACCTGGACGAGGGCGCCGACATGGTCATGGTCAAGCCGGCGCTGCCGTATCTGGATGTGCTGGCGAAGCTCGCGGCGGAGGTGGACGTGCCCGTCGCCGCGTATCAGATCTCGGGTGAGTACGCGATGATCGAGGCGGCCGCCGAGAAGGGCTGGATCGACCGCGACAAGGCGATCCTGGAGGCGCTGACCGGCATCAAGCGGGCCGGGGCGAACATGATCCTGACCTACTGGGCGACGGAGGTCGCGCGGGGGCTGTGAGGAGGCACCTCGCTACCCGAAGCACTGCGCGAACTCGCCCTCCGCAGCGGTGAGTTGACGTCCGAGGGCGGCGCAACCGACGAGGGCG